>SKRE01000117.1 GCA_007118655.1 Clostridiales bacterium
AGAAATGTACGGTATAATAACTAGGTGTTTATCCCACTTGCATAATGGCGAAAACGCTATGGAAAAAGCACATTGGTTGCTATCGGAGGGAGGGTTAATAAATGTCTGAAATTAAAGTGAATAATAACGAGAGCATTGATAATGCACTTCGAAGATTTAAAAAAGAATGTTCAAAATCGGGGGTTTTAGCGGAAGCTAAAAAGCGAAAGCATTATGAGAAGCCTAGTACTAAGAGAAAGAATAAAGAAGAGGCTGCAAAGAGAAACAAGAAAAAATATTAGTCTTACGAAGAGGTGAACCAATGAACCTTAAAGAAAAACTAACTGCGGATTTAAAGGCAGCCATGAAAGAAAAATACAAGGTGAAAAAAGATGTAATCATCATGATTCGCTCCGACATCAAACAGTGGGAAGTCGATAAACGGCAGGATGTTAGTGATGAAGATGTGATTCAGATTATTTCAAAACAAGTCAAGCAACGTAAAGATTCCATCGAAGACTTTGAAAAGAGCGGGCGAGAGGATTTGGCAGAACAAAACCGAGAGGAAATTGAAATCCTGCACAGCTACTTGCCAACCCAACTTACGGAAGACGAGATTCGAGGCATCGTCAAAGAAGCCATCGAAAAAGTACAACCGGAGTCGAAAAGCGATATGGGGAAAATCATGGGAATGGTTATGCCTCAAGTCAAAGGACGTGGTGATGGAAAACTTGTAAATAAAATTGTGAATGAAGAATTAACGTTTGAATTATAAATACAACCAAAACCCGGAGTAATCCGGGTTTTATTATTTTTTTGTAATCTGAGATATATTTTTAAAAGATCGCTTAATGTATAGGAAATTGGGCATATATAATAAGGTATTCGAAGAATCAAAATAAAAAAACTATATGGTTTAAAAAATATTTATAATTGAGAAGGATGACCCAATAGTTTGAAAATTTATGTTATAATGATTCTTAGAATAGCCTGAAAAAACGAGGAGGAAAACCCATGAGAATAAAAGGAATACTATCCTTTGCGTTGATTTTTATATTTGTCTTTTCTTTAAGCTTTACAGAAGCCCAAGAAAATGAAGGTACGGTATATGTTATTCCCATTCAAGGCGAAATCAATGCCGCTGTATATCAGTATGTGCGTCAATCCATAGAAGAGGTAGAGTCGGATCCCGAAGCCGTGGGTATTATTTTTGAAATTGACACCTATGGGGGTCGGGTGGATTCTGCTGAGGACTTAAGTCCTATGATGATGCGGACGGATCTGCCTACTATATCTTTTGTCAATACCCGAGCGATTTCTGCCGGGGTTTTAATTACCATCTCTTCTGATTATATTGCCATGGCACCGGGTAGCAACATCGGATCGGCAGAAACCATTCCCGATACGGAAAAAGTCTTATCCAGTTGGGTAGCAAGTTTACGGGGAGCTGCTCAAGAAACCGGAAGAGATCCGGAAATTGTAGCCGCCATGGCGGATAAATCTCTAGTAATTGAGGGATTAGTAGAAGAAGGAAGACTCTTGAATTTAACTGCCCAGGAAGCTCTGGATTTAGACTTTATCGATTTGAGAAGCGACAGTTATGAAGAAATTCTGGGAGCATTTGAAATACCCTTTAATAGGGTAGAACAAATGGAAATGCCCTTTCGGGCAAGAATATCCCAGTTTGCTACAGGAACGGCCGTAGCCCCGATCTTACTATCCCTGGGATTTATGGGACTGGTATTTGAAGTGTTTACTCCAGGTCTCGGAGCCGGGGCCATTATCGGTATTTCGTCCTTTAGTCTGTATTTTATCGGCAGTTTATTGGCGGGAGATTCCGGACTGTTAGCAGTTATTTTATTCGCCGTAGGGATCATTTTATTGTTGGTGGAAGCCACGATCCCAGGCCTCGGTATTCCGGGAATTTCAGGAGGGATTGCTATCATTGCAAGCATTGTTTTATCAGCAAGCAGCCCTGCGGCTGCTGCAGGATATATTTTTATTGCCATGGTCCTTACTATTGCAACATTTGTTTTTATGTTGAAGTTCGGACCGAAAAATAAACTGTTCGACAAAATCACTTTAAAAAGCTCTGAAAGAGTAGAGGACGGTTATACTTCAACCGATCCCTATGATCAGTATGTTGGTAAAGATGGAGTAGTAGTCAGTTATTTGAGACCTTCGGGAACCGTGAAGGTTGATGGAAAACTGCTAAATGTAGTTACTGACGGATCCTCTTATATTGAAGAGGGGGCTAAAGTGATTGTCACCAGAACCGAGGGCAGTAAAATTTATGTCAGCAAAATTGAAGAGGAGGGAATGTAAATGTTAGAACAACTTTTACCGATTATTGTACTGATTGTTGTAGCTTTTGTCGTATTATCCGTACTATTGAGCTTTATTCCCGTAGGACTGTGGATTACCGCTTATTTCTCCGGAGTAAAGATTGGAATTTTCTCATTAATTGGAATGCGTCTTAGGAGAGTACAACCAAGAAGAATTGTTGCTCCGCTAATTAAGGCGACAAAAGCAGGACTGGATTTAAATACCGACAAGCTGGAAGCCCACTTTTTAGCCGGTGGAGATGTAAACAGCGTTGTGGATGCTTTAATTGCAGCCCAGCGTGCAGAAATCAATCTGAACTTTGAAAGAGCCGCAGCTATTGATCTAGCAGGACGTCAAGTTTTAGAAGCAGTACAGGTAAGTGTAAATCCGAAAGTTATAGAAACCCCTAAAATTGCAGCAGTTGCAAAGGATGGGATTGAAGTAATGGTACGAGCCCGAGTTACGGTACGAGCCAACATTGAACGTTTAGTTGGGGGAGCCGGAGAAGAAACGATTATTGCCCGGGTTGGTGAAGGTATTGTAACCACTGTAGGTTCTTCAGAAAACCATAAAAAGGTTCTGGAAAACCCGGACTTGATTTCTAAAACCGTTTTGCAAAAAGGATTGGATGCCGGTACCGCTTATGAAATCCTATCCATTGATATTGCCGACGTAGACATCGGCCGAAACATCGGTGCACAATTACAGATGGATCAAGCCGATGCTGATAAACGTGTTGCCCAAGCGAAAGCGGAAGAGCGACGAGCCATGGCAGTTGCGAAGGAGCAGGAAATGAAGGCGGAAGTACAGGAAATGAGAGCGAAGGTAATCGAAGCGGAAGCAGAAGTGCCAAAAGCTTTATCCAAAGCTCTTAGAGAAGGAAACCTTGGCGCTATGGATTATTACAATATGAAGAATGTGATCTCCGATACCACAATGCGGGAAGAAATTTCTAAAATCAACAAGGATGAAGCCTATAAAGAAGATGAGTAATGATAAGTAACCGCAAAGAATATTCCTCAAAGGGGAGGATAAAATGAATCCTGAAGTAATAATCATATTTATTGTATTGGCGATTATTAACTCGATTTTTAATAAAAATAAAGTACAAAAGAAACAGCAGCAAAGACGAAATCAACAAAGTCAAAATCAGCAAAGACCGGCTCAAACCAAACCCCGGGATTCTGAAGATTACGGTTTAAGTGAAAGAAGAAAAGCTTCTTCCTCTGAGAAACCTGAAATGTCACAGCCTCAACGACAAAAACCACGGTCCTTACTTGAAGAAGTGTTGCAACAATATAATATTAGTGATGAAAAAGCACCTGCGAAACCGAAGGAACAAACTCCGAAAGAAGTTTCTGTGAAAGTTAAGGAAACTTCAAATGACGAGGGACACTACACGGATTATTCCAATAGAGATCAACCGAAAAAGTCTCGGAAAAAAAAGGAAATGAAAGCTTATTCCAAACCTCGAAAAAAAGGTGTTGAATCAAAGGAACTTAGCGGTGATTTCATTGAAAAAACAAGTGTGGAAAAAACTGAAATCGGAGCGGAAGGATTTAGCGAACTCCTGAAATTTGATCAACAATCCCTGGTACGGGGTATAGTGATGGCAGAAATTTTAGAAAAACCGAAGTCCATGCGCAAAAAGAAAGTAGGATAAAGGTATGCTTTAGTTAAAGTGAATAATAAACGTTAAATAAAGCGGTGGATTCTTAGGAATTCACTGCTTTTACGTTTAAAAGAGTGATATCGTAATGAAAACTAAGAAGCTAAAACAATGGCAATATCAACACTCTTATGATATGATATTGTTTAAGAAAATATGTAATCGTTGAAGATTACCAGACATAATAAGGAGGAATTTGTTTGACAAAAGAGATTCAAAAAAACATTGCATTGGAAAAAGAAGACCATTCCGGGAAGTTATTTGGAAACTATGATGAATTTGCGAAAATTATTTATGATAAATTCCAGACTAAAATGCTCCAACGGGAGGGTGAGATTGTCCTGCTAGGTGAAGAAACACAGGTTTCAAAAGCCGAAGAAATGATCTATGAAATGATTCGTGTGCTTGAAAACCAAGGAGAGTTAAATAATCAAAGAGTCAAATATATTGCCGACCTCTTTGTGGAAGGCAACGGCAATGATGCCAAAACTCTCATGGACGGTACGGTACTGATCAATGCCAATGGAAAGCCCATCAAGCCTAAAACTCTAGGACAAAAAGAGTATCTCGGTAAAATTGAAGCGAACGACTTAACCTTTGGCATCGGACCTGCGGGCACAGGAAAGACCTATTTGGCAGTGGTTATGGCGGCAAAGGCTTTTAAAAACGAAGAAGTGAAAAGAATTATATTGGTCCGACCTGCAGTAGAAGCGGGAGAGAACCTTGGGTTTTTGCCCGGGGATTTAAAAGATAAAGTGGATCCTTATTTACGGCCATTATATGACTCCTTATTTGATGTTCTCGGGATGGATAAATTTCAAAGACTCCAGGAGAGGGAGATTATTGAAGTGGCACCGCTGGCTTATATGCGGGGAAGAACCCTGGATAATGCCTTTATCATTTTGGATGAAGCCCAAAATACCACAATTCCTCAAATGAAGATGTTTTTAACAAGAATTGGTTATGGCTCAAAAGCCGTAGTAACGGGAGATGTGACCCAGATTGATTTGCCGAAAGGGAAAATTTCGGGGCTGAACCATGCCTTAGGAATTTTGCAGGATATCGAAGGCATTGGGGTTACCCATTTAACCTATAAAGATGTGGTCAGACATCCCTTGGTACAAGATATTATTAATGCCTATGAAAAAGACTCAGAGACAAAGTCGAATTAGTATAGGAGTAGCCCATGGGAATAAATAAAGAAATTGGTTCTAAATTAAAGAACAATCCGATAAGAAAATTTCTGCTAAAAAAAGGGGTCCGCTATTCTTTATTAGCCCTTTTGTTGCTGGCAGGGACCCTGAGCATCTTTATCCTCAGTCTCAGACCGGATAAAATCGATGTTAATCTGGGACAACGGGCACCACAGGATATCCATGCCCCGAAAACCATTGAAGACGTCAGGACGACAGAAAACTTGCGGAATGAAGCAGCAAACTCAGTTGAAGCACAATTTAGAATTGATTCCGGTGTGCGTAATGATGTTCAACGGGATATAGAAAATACTTTTGAGATTTTGTATGCTGCAAAGGAGAACGATAACTTAACAGAGGAAGAAAAGACGGAAGCTGTTCATGAAGAGAGCCCGGTAAATCTTGGGGAGGATATAACCGTAAGTGTTCTTTCCGGATCCAGGGAATCCATCGAGCATCTGGAGAGTTATATTTTGGAAATTGCAGCAGAGCACTTAAATCGAGGGATTCGTATTGAAGACATCCCAACGGTGAAAGACGCTGGGGAGGAATCAATCAGAAATCTTACGGAATTTAAGGACTCATTACAAACTTTCGGTATTAGTATATTCAATCAAAGTATCCGGCCCAATGAATTCTATGATGCAGAGCGTACGGAAGAGTTAAAGCAACAGGCCATGGATGAGGTAGACAGTATTATTATTGATCAGGATGAACTGATTGCTCGGGAAGGGGAACGTATATCCGTCAGTCAGATGCAAGTTTTACGAGAATTGGGGATCCTGGCAGAGGACGGTCGACCGGACTACTTATGGTATCTGGGGATAACAATAATTGTGCTTATTTTACTGCTGACATTGATGTTATATCTTTTATTATTCCATAAAAAATTAATTTATGAACCCAAAACACTTTTGATGCTGGTGTTAATATTATTACTGACATTAGGGGTTTCAAAAGTACTTTCGTCCATTACTATTTTTGTGATGCCCATAGCAACAGCAGCCATGCTTTTGGCTATTTTGATCAACCCCAAAGTGGCCATTGTTACGAATATTATTATATCGATAATGATGGTATTGATTACCGGTAATTCCATGACCCTGCTCATCATGTTACTGATTGGAGGGACTCTTGGAGCATTGATGGCTTACAGAACTCAACAGCGGGGAAATGTTTTGCTTTCCGGTTTTGTTGTAGGAGCTGCGAATTTCTTTGTAATCCTAGGGATCGGTTTTATCAACAGTAATGAAATTAATGAAATTTTCCTCCATGCGGGATACGGAGCCATCGGCGGAGGCTTTGCAGCGGTACTGACCATCGGGACCCTCCCTTTCTGGGAATGGGCCTTTGGAATCCTTACTCATTTAAAGTTAATGGAGATGTCCAATCCCAATCAACCCCTGCTTAAAAAGCTATTATTGGAAGCACCGGGAACCTATCATCACAGTATCATTGTGGGTAATTTAAGTGAAGCGGCGACAGACGCCGTGGGAGGGAATGCTCTACTTGCAAGAGTAGGAGCTTTTTATCATGATATCGGGAAAACTGCCCGGCCTTACTTTTTTAAAGAAAATCAATTTGGAGTGGATAACCCTCATGACAAACTTAGACCACTAAAAAGCAGTTCCATTATCACAGGACATGTCTCTGACGGAGTGACCGTAGCAAAGGAACATAAGCTTCATAAAGAGATCATCGAGTTCATTAAGTCCCATCATGGCAATACACTGGTGGCCTACTTTTACCATAAAGAAAAGGAACAAAAGCAGAACTCCGCGGATACCAGAGAAGAAGATTTCCGCTACCATGGACCCAAGCCGGATACAAAAGAAACCGCCATTGTCATGCTTGCAGACTCGGTGGAAGCTGCAATACGCAGCATACAGGAGCCAAATCAGGAAAAAATTGAAAGTTTGATTGAAAAAATTATGCAAGGAAAATTACAGGACGGTCAATTAGACGAGAGTCATTTGACCCTGAAAGAGATCCAGCGTATTAAAAAGGTCTTTATCAGCACACTGCTGGGGATTTACCATGAGCGGATTGAGTATCCCGAAGAACAAGTGAACAAAGTGTAAAGGAGGTCATGCTAATGATTTTAGAAATAAGCAATCGCCAGGAACATTTATTACCGGATCAGGAAATGAAAGAGCTGTTTGAAGAAATAATTAAAAAGACCTTATCTCATGAAAATAGAGAAGGAAATTATGAAGTTAGTCTATCTTTAGTGACCGCAGAGGAAATTCGAGAGCTAAATCAACTGTATCGGGGGAAAGACCGAGCTACGGATGTGTTATCTTTTCCCATTGAAGAGCAGTTTCAACCGGAAGAAGAAAAAATGCTGGGAGATATCGTGATCTCCACAGAGGCGGTAATCGAACAGGCTAAAGAGTACGAACATTCCGTTGAACGGGAAATCACCTATCTTTTTGTTCATGGACTGTTGCATTTATTAGGATATAACCACTTAGAGTCTGAGGATAAAGAAAAAATGCGAAAAGTTGAAGAAAAAATACTCAGTCAACTGGAAATCACAAGAAAATAGGTGAGAAACCATGAACCGTGTCCGAAAACTCCTGGAGAGTTTTAATTATGCCTTCGAAGGTATTCTTTACGCTTTTAAAACCCAACGAAATATGAAGATTCATTTTGCCGTGGCGATAATTGTACTGGTTATGAGTCTGTTTTTTGATCTTTCCAGATTGGAAATTCTATTACTGTTTTCTACAATTTCGATGGTGATTATTGCCGAGATGATTAATACCTCTATTGAAACCACCATCGATTTAATTACGGATAAGTACCATGTGTTTGCAAAAATTGCCAAAAATGTGGCGGCGGGTGCGGTACTGATCGCAGCCATAAATGCCATAATTGTAGCTTATCTCATATTTTTTCATCGTTTCAACCCCTTGACTTATAATGTGCTGCGGCGGGTGCAGCAAGCCCCGATTCATATCACTTTTATCGCCCTGCTTATTGTGGTATTTACAGTAATCTTTGTAAAAGGACTTACGGGAAAAGGAACGGCCCTAAAGGGGGGGATGCCCAGCGGACATTCTGCCGTGGCCTTCTCTTTAGTTGCCGCCATTACTTTTATTTCGGAGAACATGTTGCTTGCCACCCTATCCCTGATTATGGCCCTGCTCGTATCCCAAAGCCGGGTTGAAAGCAGAATTCACACCGTATTTGAGGTAATTGTTGGTGCACTGCTAGGATTTTTGATTACGATTGTAATTTTTCAAGTTTTCGGGTAGATGCTGAACTGCGATGAAACAGTACCATTAAAATTTTGGAAAAGAATGAGAATTGGGCAGTAAAAAACCATGGCAGAAAGGAAGAAATCAATTGAACTTAAATACGGGATCGAAACCCCAAAAAATGTATCCGGTTCTATTAGCGCTTATTTTGTTTTTAACAGTAGGCTGTAGTCAGAACGAAGGATCTGAGGAAGTGGAAGAAGAGATAATTTTTGAAGAAGAAGAGGAGGAGGAAGAACCGGAAGATGAAATTGAAGAAAAACCAGGGACTCCTTCGCCCATAAGCGGTATTTATGTGGATGAAGAAGGACGCCTGGAGCGACCGGTTGTAGGCGTGATGTACGATAACAATCCTCGTGCCAGACCTCAAGCAGGCATTTATGATGCGGAAGTTATTTATGAGTTTTATGTAGAAGGAAACGCCACCCGTTTGCTAGCCTTCTTTTTAATAAATGATCCGGAATTGATAGGACCTGTAAGAAGTGCAAGACCTTACTATATTGAAAAAGCCATGGAGTATCATGCTATTTACGCCCATGCAGGAGCAAGTTCCAGAGTGAATGAAGAAATAAAAAGCTTAGGGATTCAAAACGTCAGCCTGTTAGGACCCGGATCCGGAGCTTTCTGGAGAGAATCCCATCGAAGGGCTCCTCATAACGCCTATACCAGCATGGATAATATTCGCGATACTGCAAAAAACTTAAACTACCGTGAGATCTCGGAGTTTGAAGGTTATAAGTTTCATGAGGAGAAGGTTGCCTTAGCAAGCGGACAAGCCGCTGAACACTTTGAAGTTCGCTATCATGCTGCTTACCGAGCTGAATACCGATACAATGAGGAAGCAAAAGGGTATGACCGGTATTATACAGATCAACGGCAATACGATGAAACCCATGATGAAGAAGAGGAAAAACCGATTTTGGCCACCAATGTACTGGTGCAAATCGTCCCTGCCCGGTTGATTCCCGGATCCGGTTCCGGAATTTTGGAGATGGATACCATCGGTAGTGGAAAAGCATATTACTTTACTATGGGAGAAATGATGGAAGTTCGGTGGGAAAAAGATGATCAAGAAGGTTTTACCCGATATTATGATATTGACGGTGAAGAAGTCACTCTAAATCCGGGACAAACCTGGGTACAAGTGATTTCAAGAGATGAACTTCTAACCGTTGATGAAGTTGAGCAAGAGAATTAATTTTCGGTAAGCAGCCAAACTAAGATAAATAAGAAATACACCAGGTTGAAAAAAGCAATATATATATTTGAGTATAAAGTGCAAACAAAGTGATAAGAAGCAAATAACGAAATGTGTTATGAAAAGTAAACAAAAGGAGGAAAGATATGACAAAAAAAGACTTGATTAAAAAAGCCTTAGAAGCCCAGAAAATGGCTTATGTACCCTATTCAGAGTTTCCTGTAGGAGCCGCGCTGCTGACAAGGTCCGGGAAGGTTTATACCGGCTGCAATATTGAAAATGCTTCCTTTGGCGCCACAAACTGCGCAGAACGAACCGCCATTTTCAAAGCTATATCCGAAGGTGAAAAAAAGTTCGATACCATTGCTATTGTAGGAGATCCGAAAGCGTTTACTTCCCCCTGCGGGATTTGTCGACAGGTATTGGTGGAATTTGGTTTGGATACCACCGTGATTCTTGCAAAGTCCCCAGAGGAATATCAGGAATTCACCATGGAAGAGATTTTACCCCTGTCCTTCACGCCGAAGGATTTGGAAAATAAAGGAGGAACAGCATGAGCTATCAATCAGGTTTTGTAAGTATTATCGGAAGACCCAATGTGGGGAAATCCACAATGATGAATCAATTAGTAGGAGAGAAAATTGCCATAGTTTCCGACAAACCTCAAACCACAAGAAATCGGATTCAAAGTGTCTATACGGAAGAGAATTTACAAATTGTCTTTCTTGATACTCCGGGAATTCATAAACCGAAAACCGAACTGGGAGAATTTATGGTAAAGACCGCTAAGGCCAGCCTTCGGGATATGGACGTGATTCTTTTTATGGTAGATGAGAGCGACCGTTTAGGTGGCGGAGATCAATATATTTTAGAAGAGTTGAAGAAGATAAGGACGCCAAAAATCCTTTTGATAAATAAAATAGACAAAACCGATCAAGACTCTGTAAAAAATATTATCAAACAATATGAGGATATGGAGCTTTTTGAAAGCATTATTCCCATCTCTGCCTTAGAAGGAGTCAACCTTCAACGGGTAATCGACGAGATAAAAGAATTTCTTCCCGAGGGACCTCAATATTTTCCTGATGGCATGATCACTGATCAACCGGAACGGGCGATTATCGGGGAATTGGTTCGTGAAAAGGTGCTTCATTATACGGAACAGGAAATTCCCCATGGAGTAGCGGTGGAAGTGGTATCAATGAAAGAACGTCCCAACAAAGCCCTGGTGGACTTAGAAGTTAATATTTACTGCGAAAGGAACAGTCATAAAGGCATTATTATCGGAAAAAACGGACGGAAGTTAAAAGGAATCGGAAAAGCTGCCCGGGAAGATATTGAAGGATTCCTAGCGACCAAAGTCAATCTACAGCTTTGGGTTAAAGTGAAGGAAGGTTGGAGAAATCAAAATAATATGCTTCGGAACTTCGGCTACCGGGATGACTCTTAAGAGGCGCCTATGCTGGTAAAAACCGAAGGAATAGTACTGAAAAACATGAAATACAAGGAAAGTGACGGAATCCTGACGGTTTTCGCACGAAAGCTGGGTAAAATCTCTGTTATGGCCCGGGGGGCTAGGAGCTCCAAAAGTCAACACCTAGCCGGTGCCCAACCTCTTTGTTACAGCGACTTTGTGCTCTATAAAGGAAAGTCTATGTATACCTTAAATAATGTGGATCCGATCCATAATCACTACAAACTTCGGGAAGATCTGGACGCCTTATCCATCGCCTCATTCTTTATCGAACTAGTGGATACAGTCACTATTGAAGGGCAAAGTAACAACCGTCTATTCACTTTGTTTGTTGAGTCGCTGGGAGCCCTGGAGCGTAAAGAGGGAGATTTCTCCCTGCATATACTACGGTTTCTGCTGCAGTTTCTAAAATTCAGTGGGTATGAACCCTATTTAAAAAGTTGCAACCATTGTGGTACAGGGAATTCTCCACAGTGGATTTTAAATATGGAAGAAGGAGGGATTCTTTGTCAGCGGTGTCAGAATGAAATTCCCGGTATGGTAAAGCCCCTATCAAAGAAAGCCATACGTCTGGCGAATTTTCTAATGGTCATTGATATTGAGGATTTAAAAGAATTAAAAGTGCATCCTAAGCTGGTAAAAGAATTGGAAGAAGTTTTTAAGTTATATATGATGATCCATTTAGATAAAACCAGTTTTAAAAGCCTGGATTTTCTTAGGAAAATCCGGAAGGACTGTTGACAGAGTTTATGATTTTTGATATCTTTAAGATTAATCAAATAGCGACGAAGATAAAGAAGAGTAATTATCGGCAGTGCTTCAGCGAGTGGAGGATCGTGTAAGCTCCATGCAACCCGAAAATGAAGGGCGCTTTGGAGTCGCAGTACTTAAAGGGGATGCTTCGGCATCAACTAGGGTGGAACCGCGGAAAACATCTTTCGTCCCTAATCTTCGGATTAGGGGGGGGAGATTTTTTAATGGCTTCTTTAATTATTTTCAAACAACTATGCCTATACCACCAATGGACGTAGCTTTTTAAAAAAGTATATAAGGAGGAAGAAACTATGAAAGAAAAAACCATGGATGAAATTGTTGCATTATGTAAATCGAGAGGTTTTATTTTCCCTGGATCAGAAATTTATGGAGGCCTGGCAAATACTTGGGATTATGGGCCATTAGGCGCGGAACTGAAGCGAAACATTAAGGATGCCTGGTGGAAAAAATTCATCCAGGAAAACCCCAACAATGTGGGATTGGACTCCGCCATACTGATGAACCCGGAAACCTGGGTAGCTTCGGGACATATCGGAGGATTTAACGATCCCTTAATTGATTGTAAATCCTGCAAAGCAAGATTTCGAGCGGATCAAATCATTGAAGATCATCTTCATAAGGCAGGAAAAGAAATAAACGTTGAAGGATGGACCAATGAAGAGATGGTAAGTTTTATCAAAGAAGAAGGGATTGCCTGCCAAAAGTGTGGTAAGAATGACTATACGGATATAAGACAGTTCAATTTGATGTTTAAAACCTTCCAAGGGGTTACCGAGGATTCCACCACGGAAATCTACCTTCGACCGGAGACGGCTCAGGGAATATTCGTAAACTTTAAAAATGTTCTTAGGACCTCCCGAAAAAAGATTCCATTTGGAATCGGTCAAGTTGGAAAATCCTTCAGGAATGAAATCACTCCGGGGAACTTTACCTTTAGAACCCGGGAATTTGAGCAGATGGAGTTGGAATTCTTCTGTGAGCCGGGAAAAGACTTGGAGTGGTTTGACTACTGGCTGGATTTCTGTAAAAATTGGTTGCTGGATTTAAATATGAAGGAATCCAGTATTAAACTCCGGGAACACGCTAAGGAAGAATTATCCCATTACAGTAACGCCACAACGGACATTGAGTTTAAATTTCCCTTTGGATGGGGAGAATTATGGGGAATTGCGGATCGTACGGATTTTGATCTCAGACAGCACAGTACTCATTCAGGAGTGGATTTAGAGTATCAGGATCCTCATACCAATGAAAAATACGTCCCCTTTTGTATTGAGCCTTCCCTTGGTCTGGACCGGGTAGCTCTTGCATTTTTGATTGACGCCTTAGAAGAAGAGGAAATAGACGGAGATCAGCGAACAGTGCTAAAGCTTCATCCAAAGCTTGCGCCTTATAAAGCCGCCGTCCTACCACTTACGAAGAAACTTAAAGACGAGGCGGAAGAATTATTTTCAACGCTGGCAACAAAATTTGCTGTGGACTATGATGAACGGGCAAGTATCGGAAAGCGGTATCGTCGGCAGGACGAAATTGGGACACCTTACTGCATTACCTTCGACTTTGATTCCAAAGAAGATTATGCGGTAACTGTTCGGGACCGGGATACCATGGAGCAGGAAAGGATTAAAATCGTAGACCTGGAAGCTTATCTGGATGAGAAGTTAAAGTATTAAGAAAGCATTAAGCAGCCCTAAAAAAGTTCTAATTAATGTTCCAGGAAGGTGTTAATCTTAAAAAACATACACGTAATGCATTGCATCACCGATAGGAAGAGTAACAGCATTTCATCTGTTGCTCTTTTTTTTATGCTGTGTTATAATATTTTATGAATGACTGTCAGTCATTATTCAAAACTGTAGTTTTATAAACTCTTTAAAATCGATCCATATGAAATGAGACTGAAAATAAATATCAAAAGCAACGAACTGTTAAAAAATCATTGAAATAATAACTAAGCTAAAACCAAAGAAAGCAGGGATTGTAATGAAAAAGGAGAAGTCACAGAAATATGAGCAGCTTCTGGATGCAGCTATTACCTTAATCAAAGAAAAAGGGTATGATAATACCTCGATCTCTCAAATTGTAAAGCGTGCAGGTCTAGCCCAAGGAACATTTTATCTGTATTTCTCGTCAAAAGCGGCCTTGGCTCCTGGTATTGCAGAAAGGATCCTCCAGGATGCCATGGCTCGAGGAGAAAAACAGGGACTCAGGCAAGCCGCACAAAGCGAAGATTTTCTACAGGGGCTAATTGATTTAGTGTTTGAAATTACTCAAGAATATCAACAGATTATTACTTTTCTATATTCCGGAATGAGTTATTATCACTCTTTAGAGCGGTGGGAAGCAATATACGATCCTTATTATCTTTGGCTGGAGGAAAAGTTTGAGGAATTTCAAAAATCAGGAAAGCTACGAGAAAACCAGGAAACCGCTACCATGGTTCAGTTTACTATAGGCGTAATTGAGCATTCGGCGGAAAGCTTTTATTTATTTAAAAGAGAAAACAGGGATGTGGATAAGATTAAAATTGATCTGCTTAGTTTTATTCTCAATGGATGGAGAAAAAGCGCTTAAAGCGATCATTAATTCAATTAGTTGGTATTATTATCATGAAAATATGTATAGAAAGGATTCAAAAAAATTATGAAAACAAAAAATGAAAAAAAATTGATTATTCGCTCCGGATTCGGGGCTTTAGGATTTGCCATAGCAGGTATTATTTTAGGGAAAATGTTAAGTTCCCAAATGATCATTTTTGACGGTTTATACTCCCTTGTAAGCTTAGGTCTTTCGATGTTGTCCCTATGGGCCTTAGGAAGAGTGAGCACACAGAAGCAAATAAACATAACCTTTTTCGGCAGAAAAAAGACCATGAAAACCGATACTGTAGTGGTGTTTATCAAGTACAGTGTGATTTTAGTTATTGTGACATGGTCGCTTTTGGGAGCTGTAACGGCCTTATTTGATGGCGGGCGGATTGTATCTCTAAACTATGCCTTCTTGTACTCAATTATTTCTACCACGGCCTGTTATGGGATATATGTTATGCTTCGAGGCCCTTCAAAGAAAAAACTCTCTCCACTGCTTCGGGCTGAGGCTCATCAATGGTTGATGGATACCTGGGCAAGTTTTGGGGTACTCGTGGGATTTGCTCTAGGTTTTATCTTAAGTCTGATTCCCGCAACATCCTTTTTAGTACCCTACTTGGATCCATTTATGGTAGTTATGGTATCCTTATATTTTATACGGATTCCGATGAAAGAAATTAGAAAAAACTATATCCAAATCCAAAAAAGTTAATAGAACAAACCATTCCAGTATTTTATTATAAACTAATAATTAACTGTATTAAAATGAAAACTCCGGTAATCGGGGTTTTTCTTATGGAAGCTCCATGATATACTTTAGGATAACGAATGTGAGTATATAACATCCAGGCAAGATCGTTGGCTGCTTGTATGAATAAGGAGTGTGGACAATGAGAACACTGTTGATGAATGGGAAAATATACCTGGAAAAAGGGAGATTTGAAGAAGCACTTTCAATTAAGGAAGGTTTTGTAGAGGCCGTGGGGAGTACAGAGAGCATTCTAGCTACTAGAAGACCCCAAGATGAGGTAGTGGACCTTCGAGGAAAAACTGTACTACCGGGATTCAATGACAGTCATCTGCATCTTTTTTTACTAGGTGAAGCAATGACCAGTTGCAATCTGAACGGTGCTGTATCCATTGATGAGATGATTGAAAGAGGAAAAGTATATCTCTCGAATAATAAAAAGGAGAAAGGCATCCACGGGCGAGGTTGGAATCAAGATTTCTTTAAAACGGTCGATAAGCGACTGCCCAGTAGGGAGGATCTGGATTTGATTTCTTCAGATATCCCCATAGTTTATGAACGGGTTTGCGGTCATGTTGCCGTAGGAAATACCAGAGCCATGGAACTAGCCGGAATTACGGAAGATACCAAAATCCCAGGTGGCACCATCGAACGAAACCCGGAGGGGATTTTAAGCGGTGTGGTTACGGAAAATGCAACACAAGTGTTGGTAAAGTCTTTATCACAAAAAAGCAAACAAGCAAAGAAAAGTCAATTTATCCAGGCGGGGAAATATGTTCTCAGTCAAGGGATCACCTCTGTTCAATCCTGTGATGTATCTGGAGAAGATTTTCAAAAAACCTTTGATTGGATTCGAGAAGTTTACGAAGAACGTGTCCTTCCCCTTCGATATCGACATCAGTTTAACTTTCAACGAATTGAAGATTTTAGAAGATATTTGGAGAGTGAACACCTAAATGGGAGATATGATGACGAGTTCTACCAGAAAGGCTCTTTGAAACTTTTTAAGGATGGTTCCCTAGGAGGTAGAACCGCTCTATTAAGCAAACCTTATGCCGACGATCCTGCGACCAAAGGAGTAGAAGCTCTAAAGGACGATGAGCTTCAAGAACTATGCCAGCTGGCTCAAGATAGCGGTATTCCTGTAATTACCCATGCTATCGGCGATGGTGCCGTAGAAAGTGTGTTAAATACCTATGAAAATGTCCTTCAGGGTAAGAGTAATTTCTTGCGCCATGGAATTGTTCATAATCAGATTACCACGAAAAATCAATTAGAACGTATCGTAAGCGGAGGTATCGCTGTTATGGCTCAACCGGTATTTTTAGATTATGACCTGCATATTGTAAAAAAACGAGTGGGAGAAGAACTTGCAAAAACTTCTTACGCTTTTAACACCCTTTATCAACAGGGAGCATTGATCAGTATAGGAACCGATGCCCCAGTGGAAGACTCCAATCCTTTTAGAAATATTTACGCAGCTGTAACCCGAATGGATCAAAATGGATACCCTGAAGGCGGCTATCTGCCGAAGGAGCGAATGACGATAGAAGAATCGGTTGATGCATATACCTATCAGGGAGCAAAAAACCAGTTCCAAGAAAAAATTAAAGGAAAACTCCTTCCCGGCTACTATGCGGATCTGATCGTTTTGGACCGGGATATATTTACAATCAACTTATCTGAAATCTCTGAAACCCAAGTGGAAATCACAATGGTAGAAGGGAAAGTGGCATATATGAAAGAATAAAACCTAAAAGATAATCAATCTTATTTACTTGAAAAACCCAGTGGATTTCCTTGACAAAAACAGATTATCCTAGTATTATGTAAACTGTGAGTAAAAACATAGAAGATCTTTTACATAAGCTTACAATGCACAAGACTTAAAAATCCAAGGAGGTCCACATATTGAGCAGAAATTCCGAATACTACGAGATTACAAAAGATATCTTAAATCATGATGTGTTTATGGAATCTAAGCACATTAGACATCATGAAGGAAGCATTTTCGATCATTCCTTAGAAGTGTCCTTTCGATCTTATAAAATAGCAAAAAAGCTAAAAATGGATTATCGAGCCATTGCCCGGGGTGCCTTACTCCATGACTTTTTTCTTTATGATTGGAGAACAAAAGGAAACCGAAACTTAAAATACATGAAAGAATCCCATGCGGTATCTCATCCAAGAGTGGCTCTTGAAAATGCAAGAAAGTATTTTGAAGTAAGCGATATGGAAGCGGACATTATTCGTAAGCATATGTTTCCAACGACCATTGTTCCTCCTAAATACCGAGAAAGCTGGATTGTTACAATGGTGGATAAATATTACGCCGTAAAAGAATACCAGGAAGGGTTTTTCAATAAGCACAGCTTACAACTTCGGTTTTATCAGCTGCAACAGACTTTGAGTTTTCTTGCGGTATAAAAAGTTAAGAATACAGTTGACACTAGAAATTAAAAGGAGACCTTAGGGTCTCCTTTTTTACGGTTCAATTTTTAAATTTAAATAATAACCTATGCAACCAAAGGGTACAGACGAAAACTAAAAACCGGGCAGTCATAAAATTACCGGTTAATAACTGTTACATGAAGACCTTCCAATACGTCCAAGGCTTTTTCATGAAGATCCCGGTCCGGAGATGCACAAGCATTGGCATCTACAATGATTTTTACTTCCGGGTACATGGTTTTGAGTACTATGGCATTGGAAATCACGCAGATGTTGGTAACCACACCAACCAATTCTATGGATTCCAACTCGTCTTCATAAAAGTCGAAACATTGTTCATGGAGCTCTTGGGGGTGAATTCCAAAACTTCGTTTTTCTAAGGGTTGTGCCCGTACCTCATCGAGGCAGGATTTGGTGTTTCCATAGACTTTATGACCCTCGGTTCCCTTAATGCAGTGCTGGATAGGAAGCGATTTCCCTTCTAGGGATTCTAAGTACTCTTCATCATGGGTATCCAATGTATAAAAGACCTGGGTGTCTTGGTATTTTCTGACTTTTTCACAGATAATGGAGTCTAATTTTTCCGCCTCTTTAAAGCCTAAACTGCCGATGACAAAGTCCCGTTGATAGTCAATCACAACTAAAACTTTTTTCTTCATGCAAATCCCTCCTATTAACGAAAAAAGAAAACTAATTACTTACAGTATAGCAGAAAATTCGGAAAAATTACAGGGAAGATATGTGAAAGCTTCTTATTATAAAGGGTCCAGTCCATGATGATCCAGGGCAAAGTTGACCTCATAAAGATCATAAATACCCCGTTCAATACAATACTGCACAATCAGATCCAAGGTATGGCTGTTGGAAAAAGTGTAGCCGGCAGAACGCAACAGTGATTCGGCTTCATTGAGATTTAACTGTAAAGAAAGACATAGGGCAAGGGCGGTTTTTTTCTTCGGTTGGTAGGCTGGATTCGATCGTATTTTTGAAAAAAGTTTTCGATCCATCCCCGCTCCTTTATACACCCCCGTGTCATCAAGGCCCTTTGAGTCTACAAAATACAGCAGTTTTTCAGAAAAACTCGGACTTTGCCGCTGTTTAATATAGGAGGTAACATTGTAATTCATCATGGATTCACTTGCGTAAAGAATTTTGTTGTAATGAATAGCCAAATATTCTTGTAAATCTTCCAACCAATGGACTTTCCTCATAATCTCCCTCCTACAAGGTCCCGTTGAAAAACTCCGGGTTATAAACACCTGTCGTTTAAACAAACGGTATTTTTAGAACTCTGTTATATAGAAAAGACTGTTGTACCGGTTTAGGTAGAGAACTATTAAATTTTAATGGTCTATAGATATATTATAACGGATCCGGCACACATTCGAAAGCACTAGGTGAGGTTCGGAACAAAATAATGTAGGAAACTGATTTTTCATAATTTATGATCCTCTGGAGAAAGGGAGAAGAACATGTTAAAATATAGCTAAGACGTAATAAAGAGGTGACAATTGTGAATCGATTAGCAGAACAAATTAAAAAAGCGAGAGAACAGTCAAAACTATCGGAGAAAGCCTTAGCAAAAAAATGTGGTATATCCGAGAACTACCTTCGGGATATCGAATCGGGAAGGAAAGTTATTAAAGAGGATATTGCAGAAAAAATTCTAAAAAAATTGGGAAAGTCTATGGACTTTATGAGTATGCCCGAGGAAACTTCTCAAAAGGACTCTGAGAATCAACCGATTAAGAAAAAAGAAACATCAAAAGAAGAACTGCAAAATTACGATTTAAAACCCACAGGAGCTTGGCAAAAAGCCTTGGGAAACCTGATAAAAATATACCCGGTACAACGCATGGACAGTCAAAAAGCGGTTGGAGAAAAGTCTTTACCGCTGATGGGGAACAAAGTGGAGGGATATCATCCCGACAAACTGTTTTTTATTGAGGTAACCGATAATTCCTTACAAGATCTACGAATAAAAAAAGGGGATGTGGTTACGGTTCTTGATACCCAGGAAATTGAAAACGGAGCCCTGTATCTTATCAATGTGGAAAAGGGGCGAATGATTCGAAGACTTCGAAAAGAAGGAAGCGGAAAAATTGCTCTATTTCAGGGGTTAGCAGGAGAAAGTGCGGTAATTAAGAAGAAGGAACAACTTAATATACTGGGAAAATGTATCAAAGTCGAGTTTTTTCTATAAAAAAAGATTTTTCGACACCTAAATATAAAGAGAAGTTTGCTTTATGTGAACAACTGCTCTCGGATTACGGGATCAGTGATAACATGAATACTGCATGCATCAAAAATATTTTTTTTAAGAACTGTGAAGCACTTTATGATATACTGGAAATCGGAAATAGTAAAAGTTCTTACTTTGAAGCAATTATCAAATTAACAATGGAGGTTCGATATGGAAAAAACCTTAAACCTTCTACATTTGGGTAGATGCAGTTATGAAAAAGCCTTAGAGATTCAATTTAAGTTGCTTGAAAAACGGCAGAATGGTGAAATTGCCGACACGTTAATTCTAGTAGAGCACCCGGCGGTAATCACCTTGGGAAAAAGTGCTTCTGCGGATCACGTGGTGGCTTCGGACAAAGAGTTGGTTCGCGAAGGAATTCAACGATTTGAAAGTAACCGGGGTGGGGATGTTACCTACCATGGGGAAGGACAAATTGTCGGATACCCTATTATCAATCTGATTGAAAACAAGATTAAAGTACGAAACTTTGTGGAAAAGCTGGAGGAAGTGTTTATAAACATCTTAAAGGATTTTAACCTGGAAGCCTCCGGTTCATCGAAAGACATCGGGGTTTGGGTAGGTAATGAGAAAATTACTGCAATTGGTTTGGCTGTTAAAAAAGGGGTAACCATGCACGGTTTTGCCTTTAACGTAAATACGAATTTAGACCATTTTAAATATATCATTCCCTGTGGGATTAGGAATAAAGGGGTAACCACTTTAGAAAAGCTCTTGAAAACCCCCCAGGATTTTACTCGAATGAATCAACGAGTTGTCGAAGAGTTTATGGATGTATACAATTATCATACCCTTCAGAAAGTAACCATGGAAGAATTAAACTTATAGAAAAATTAATTTTATAGAAGAGGTGAGCTAATGGAAATTAAACGTAAACCCCAGTGGCTAAGGGTTAAAATGGAAGATTTGCAAAAAGAGGAAGCAGTAAAACGGATGCTGAAAGATCTTTCTCTTAATACGGTATGCCAGGAAGCCAATTGTCCTAACCGAATTGAGTGCTTCAGTAATAAAACTGCAACTTTTATGATTTTAGGAACCCAGTGCTCAAGAAACTGCCGGTTTTGTAACGTCTCCAATGATGCTTTAGAGCCTGTGGATCCCAAGGAACCGGAAAATGTGGCAAAGGCAACCCAGGAACTGGGATTAAAGCACGTAGTGGTTACCTCTGTTACAAGAGATGACTTGCCTGATGGCGGCGCCGGACATTTTGCCAAAGTTATTAAAGCCATTCGAGCTGTAGATATGGAAATTGCCATCGAGGTATTAATCCCTGATTTTCAAGGGGATGTACAGGCACTGAAGAAAGTAATTGATGCTAAACCTGATATCATCAATCATAATATTGAAACCATTCCGAGAATGTATGCTAAAGTACGGCCCCAAGCGGATTACAAACAATCTCTGGAAGTCCTGGGGAATGTGAAGAATCTGGATGCTTCAATTTTTACAAAGTCGGGAATTATGGTAGGGCTTGGAGAAACTCCGGAGGAAATTCATCAGGTAATGAAGGATCTAAGGGATTATCAGTGTGATTTTCTAACCGTAGGACAGTATCTAGCTCCAAGCACGGAGCATTACCCTGTGGAAGATTACATCACTCCGGAGGCGTTCAAAGCCTATAAAGAAAAAGGAGAAAGTTTTGGATTTTCCTTTGTGGCTTCAGATCCTTTAGTTCGAAGCTCTTATAAAGCAGCGGATATGCTGGAGACAAAGTCCCAGGCAGAAGATTAAATTCCTCAGTTGGAAAATTCAAGATATGGATCATTAAGGATGTTTATAGAACAATATAGATAGAATAACAAAAAAATGAAGCTATCAAATTGAATCACTTAGAAAATCGGTAATTACAATGAAAACCTTGGGATTTGTCATAATGCTTTATTGACGAAAACCTTGGTTTTTTTGATGAATTATTTTCTTAAAACACTGAATCTTATGTTATAATAAAATAATTATATGTTTAAATTATTTTGAGAGGAGCATTCGAATGAAAGAACAAAGTAAACACGAGGAACTCTTACACGGTTATATCGGTATATTGAGTAAAATACAGCATTACAGGGAAATGGCGGGACTCGCCCATTGGGATATGGCGACTTATGCCCCCAAAGAGGGGAAGGGAATTCGATCGGAAGCAATAGGAACCCTATCTACAGAAGCATTTAAAATGTCTGTGTCTAAGGAAATAGAAAGACTTCTGACAGAGCTTTCCAAGGAAGAGCACTTTAATATATTACCGGAAAAATATCAAAAGAGTATCGAAAAGGATATTAAACACTTAGAGAAATTCCAAAAAATTCCCGAAGATCAGTACCGGGACTATGTGATTCTAACTTCAAAGGCCCAAAATGTTTGGGAAAAAGCTAAAGCAGATAACGATTTTAATACCTTTGAGCCTTATTTGGAAAAAATCGTGGATTTCAATCAAAGAATGGCGGAGCTTTTGGGATACGAAGGCCATCCCTATAACGCTCTTATAGATCGGTTTGAAGAAGGGATGACCGTGAAAAAGTTGGATACAACTTTTAGTGAACTGAAAGAAGGGATCCAAACAATTTTAAGAAAGATTCAAAAGTCTTCTAAAACCCCGAATAAACGATTGGAATCAGTGAACCTCCCTGTGGAAAAACAAAAGATTTTAAGCGAGTTGGTTCTTACCAAAATCGGTTATGATTTTGATGCCGGTAGATTGGATGAAAGTGTGCATCCCTTTACCATTGGTCTGAATCCCAAGGACGTTCGGGTAACTACCCGTTATCAGGAAAATTTCTTTAAAACAGCATTATTCGGTACGATCCATGAGGGAGGTCATGGGATGTACGAACAAAATATTCCAATGGAGCTGTTTAATACTTCTGTAGGTTCTGCCGCATCCACGGGAATGCATGAATCCCAATCACGTTTCTGGGAAAACGTAGTAGGACGCAGCGAAGCCTTTTGGAAGGGACTGCTTCCGGAGTTTCAGGCTCTCTTTCAAGAAGAGGTTCAGGACATTACTCTAGAAGAAATGGTGGAATACATTAATCTTGTTGAACCGTCAACGATTAGAGTGGAAGCTGATGAATTAACCTACAGCCTTCATATTATTCTTCGTTATGAACTTGAAAAAGATTTAATTGAAGGAAAGATATCTGTAAAAGACTTGCCAAAACTCTGGAATGAAAAGATGAAAGAGATTATAGGAATTGAGCCGAAGGACAATCGGGAAGGGGTCCTTCAGGATATACACTGGGCTGGAGGAATGATTGGTTATTTCCCCACCTATGCCTTAGGAAACCTTTATTCCGTTCAGTTAACCGAAGCATTGAAAAAAGATATAGGGGATTTTTCTAGCCATATCGAGAATCAGAACTTTGCCCTCATCAAAGAATGGATGGTTAAAAAAGTACATCACAGGGGGAATCTACGAACTGCTGAAGAATTGATCGAAGAAATCACCGGGGAAAGACTAAGTGTAAAACCTTATTTATCCTATCTTGATGATAAGTACAAAAAAGTTTATCAATACTAAACTGTCCAGTGCCAAGAAAATACAAAATGATATTAAAAGTTGAAGGCTCTATAAAAGCACCGATCAGGCTGTTAGTCCTGACCGGTGCTTTTTAATACTCGATAATTAATTTTCAATATACCGGCTCAAAAGATTCGTAATCGATTTCTACAAGAACCTCATTGTGTCTTAGAAAGGGAGGGGTAAAGGGAGGATTGTAGAAAGCTGAAATAAATGGTCCTACAGGCCGATAATGCCTTTCCTCTAAAAGATTTTTCAAAATATTTTTATGGTTTTCGAATTTTATATTAGAATGGGAGCCTCGATAAGGATGCACCACGTATACTCCTCCTGGAACGGTGGAAATTTCCAGATTTGAATTTAAGGGCATCGGAGGATCTTTTATGTCGCGTGGAACTACGAAAGCCATTCGATTTCGATCTCCCTCTTTTCTCTTAAGAACCGGTGTAGTCATAGGTATTTTTTGATTCTCACGGTTTTTCGACCCGATATATTGAAAAAGTGTACGAAATCCTTGGTTTGATTCGGGATCCTCAGGGTTATCATATTGAACAATTTGAAAAGGGAAGTACCTTCGAACTTCAAAATTTTTCTTTTTCATCAATAATTCATAATTTGGAGATTCATAGCTCATAGAATATTCCTCCTTGGATTATATTTCTTACTTCATAGTATATATTAATTATACATTAAAATTTCCATAATTAAAAATAATCAAAAAATAAAATCAAAAACAATATTGAAAGGTTTAACTCTTTAAAACAGTATTTAGGAGCCGGATTGAAAAACCTTTTTTAAAAAAAGCAAAAAATTGGTAGCATTTTTGGATGATCAATGGTAGAATGAATGAAAGTTTTGCCCCATGAATTTTTAAAAATGACAGAAAGTATTCATAACCGAGCGGGGTAGGTGGAATCAAGAACCGACCAAGGAGGTTGAAAAATGAAAAAAATCTTAAGTAAAGAACAGTTACAAGCACATAAACGCAAGCTGCTGCTGGTGGGACTAGCCGTTCTAATATTATCGATCACAGCGGTGGGATACATCTCAACTAGAAATCAGGTATTAATAGAAGACGGGAATGTAATATTAGATGTGCAAACCCGTAGAGAAACCGTAGGAGAAGTATTAACGGAAGCGGAAGTGGACTACATTGATGAAGACAGAATAACACCGGGTGTAAATACTACGGTGGAAGATGAAATGACTATTCAAATTACCCGGGCACAAAATATTGAAATCGTTGATGAAGATGAAACTCATATTTTATTAACACCGGTTGAAACCGTAGAAGATGCTCTAGTGGAAGCTAGAATACTGATCCGACCGGACGATAAAGTCAGCCCATCAGTGGACACTATTTTAGAAGAAGGAATGAAGATTGAAATCACCCGGGCGGTTCCCTGTGAAATTCTTGTAGACGGGGAAGTAATCGAAGTAAATACCATAAACGAAACCGTGGAAGAAGTATTAACAGAAGCGGATGTGGAATTGGAAGAAAAGGATTTAATAAATCATGACCTAGATGAGACTATCACAGAAGATATGACCATAGAAATTACACGAGTTGAAAAAGAAGTCATAACAAAAACTGAAGAAGTGGATTTTAAAACGCTACGTCAAAATGACGGAAATTTAGAAAAAGGGAAAACCCGTGTTGAGCGGGAAGGCAAACTAGGTTTAAAAGAAATTGAAATTGAAATTACCTATGAGGACGGAGAAGAAGTGGAGCGTGTGGTATTATCGGAAGAAGTAACTGAAGACCCCATAAATCGAGTGGTGAAAATCGGTACTAAAGAACCAAAACCAGAACCAAAACCTGAGCCTAAACCAGCAGCAACTACTGCACCGGTAGTTAGTCGTAGCAGTAGTGCGGTAACTCGAAGTTTACGGGTTGAAGCGACGGCTTATAGCTCGCAAGATCCTGGTGTGGGAACTATCACAGCCACCGGAGCACGATTGCGTCATGGGATTATTGCAGTGGATCCCAGAGTTATTCCTTTAGGGACAAAAATATATGTACCCGGTTACGGGTATGGTGTTGCTGCCGATACTGGTGGAGCCATTAAAGGTAATAAAATAGATTTAGCCTATGAAAATCGTTCCGATGCCCTTCAATTCGGTCGGCAAATGAAGACTATCCGTATTTACGATTAATATCAGTTTAAGAAAAGAGCCTCTCAGTAATATTTTCTGAGGGGCTCTTTCTAAAGGGGATATAAATCCATACTATGGCGGATTTAATCTTGATCATGGGCTATTCGGCTAGCTGCCGCTGCGGCAATGGCAGCAATTAAATCGTCCATAAAAGTATGCACTTTACCATCTTTTATTGTGTCCAGTTCTTTAATAATTCCAACTTTTTCCTTATCTAAATAGCCGTAGCTGGTAAGGCCAATGGTGCCGTAAAGGTTCACTATAGAAAGGGGAAGAATTTCATCAATACCATAAAGACCTTCGTCACTTTCTACAATGGATTGCAAGGGTTCCGGAAGTTTTTTTTCTTCCGCTAATTGATCCAGGGCAACCCCGGTTAATATTGCATGGGCGACTTCGCGTTTTTCGAGGACTGCTTTAACGTTTTCCAAACAAACCTCTAGGGTTAAATTCTTTTGGTAGGGTTTTTGCAAATCCAGTACCAGTTCCGCAATAGAAGAGAGCTCAATACCACGCTCTTTCAAAATCTCCAGGGTTTTTGCTTCCAATTCTTTCATGGGTATTCTACTCATATTTCAGTCTCCTTTCATAGGGGATTAATAATCTTAGGATTCTCAATCAAAACTGTTACATCTATACCCGAAAAGATTTTGTGAAAACATAAGATTGTTAACATAGTCCCGGGAAAAATACAACTTTTGAGCGTATCTATTTTGAGAGGATTGATTATGGTACAATGAAAAGGTTGTTATTAGTGAAATAAATTCGCTGGAAAGAATAAAAGCGGCGCGGAATCGGAACATAATACTCTGGAAATATGGGAGGATTTTTGCATGAAGAACTTACAAAATGATTGGAAGTCCTTACTGGAAGAAGAATTTAAACAGAAGTATTTTTTAGCGTTAAAAGAATTTTTAAAAATAGAGTATGAAAATTATCGGGTGTATCCTCCGAAAGATGATATTTACAATGCTCTTTATTTGACCCCCTATAAAAAAACCAAAGTGGTAATTTTAGGTCAGGATCCCTATCATGGTGAAGGTCAGGCTCATGGATTAAGTTTTTCCGTAAGACCGGGGATCAAAAAACCGCCCAGTCTGCAAAACATTTATAAGGAGTTACAGGCGGATTTAGGGATCCCTATACCGGATCATGGATATTTAAAAAAATGGGCTGAAGAAGGGGTCCTGTTACTAAATACGGTGCTGACAGTTCGAGAGGGGAAGCCTAATTCTCATAAGAACAAGGGATGGGAGCAATTGACGGACTCTATTATTACACTGTTAAACCAACGGAAAACTCCGGTGATCTTTATACTTTGGGGACGTAATGCTCAACAGAAAAATGTCTTGGTTAGCAATCCTTGGCATTATGTGTTGGAGTCTCCTCATCCCAGTCCGTTTTCCGCTAGGAAAGGATTTTATGGGAGCAGGATATTTTCAATAACTAATGAAATACTAAGAAAAGAAGGAATTAGCCCTGTAGACTGGAGCTTGCCAAAGGAAATCCACAAGGATTAAAAAATTCACCGGAAAAAGTGTACCAGGGGATTGATGTGGTCTCCTTTGTACACTTTTTATTTTGACTTGATAAAGTTTGGGTATAAATATTTAAAATTATATTCCAATCTAATAATTAAAGAGAGGAGGAAGAAAATGAATGAATTTCCATCCTTTGAGGAAATACGGGAATTATTGGACGAAATTGCAGAGGAAGTCCCCGAAGCCTTTTATCAAGAATTGCATGGGGGGATTATTTTGATGCCTGAGGAAAAAAAACATCGGGAAAGTAAAGATTCCGAAAATTTATATATAATGGGAGAATATCACAGGAATGTTATGGGTCGAAAAATCCTGATATATTACGGGTCTTTTAAAAAAATGTATCCAAAGGCATCTATAGGAATTCTTAGAAAAAAACTAAAAGA
>SKRE01000086.1 GCA_007118655.1 Clostridiales bacterium
TGGTTTCAATCATACCTAATGCAGGTTTCATACCACAACACCTCCTTTTTCATAACTTATAGCGTATTCCCTTTGCCCAGGGACTTTAAGGAAACCGCCGATACCCCTTTGCCGGGGTTTGCGACAACCGAGGCTTTCACCTCTTTTTTTTGATACGGGTTTTTTACTTGATGATCCCTATGTTTCTCAAGTCGAGGGTTCTCATTTTGCCGGGACGTTTCCATCCCTTGGTTTTCTGTGACAGAGGTGTTTTTTACCAAATCCTGCAGCTGCACTTTTTTTCCTTGGAAATTCGGTTTTCCCGAGGGTTTGCCCACTTCCATGGTCCCCTGGGTCTTATGGATAACACTTGAGATGATGGCTTCTTCCCGCTTACCAAGATTGCTTAATCTTTCCATAGGTTCCCCGCAGTTTTCGGCATTTATTTTACCATTCTTCTTCGACATCTGATCCATCATAACTCTTGCCAATGGATTTGCCATTTTATCACCGCCATTTTGGTTAATCTAAAATTTTATCAATTTCTTCATGAGGTCTTGCAATGACATTGGTTGATATCACTTCTGCAATTTCCGCCGCAATGTGTTTTGCATTCTCCACCGCTGCCGTAACCGCCGCAACTTCACCGGTTACAATTACCGCCACGATTCCCGACCCTACATATTCTGCTTCCATCAGCTTTACATCAGCGGACTTTACCATGGTGTCCGCAGCTTGTATGGCCGCAACTAAACTTCTGGTCTCTACCATTCCTATGGCCTGTCGCATAATCAATGACCACCTTTACAATTTTATTTCATATCGGGGAAGTATTTTCCAATATCAATATTTTCATACCCGGGAATAACAGCTCTTTCAAAGAGCTTTGCTTTCTCCCCTAAGGGCTTGGTTGCATCGATTCCCAGTTTATCCGTATAGCCCTGGGCCACGTGTGAGGCCTCGAGGCCTGATCCCAAAGCGCCTCCGATGACGACTAAATCTTTGCCTGCCTGCACCCGGGAAGCCAAGGCGATTTCTACGTCTCTATTATCGTAAATATTGATATCTTCATCCACCACTACAACATGCTTAATATCCTTCGAGCTTCCCAGAGCCCCCATGATTGCGGTTTTCGGGTCCCCCTCATGCTTTTTATTAATTTGAACAATGGCATGAAAACGGCATCCTCCCGGAACCGTCACATGGACATCCTTTGCATCCACAAGATTGTTCACATAACTGAAAACTTCCGCCTCCCGAATCAATCCGTTGGATAGGTGCTCCTCCGGGGACGGGAACGCGTGTTGAAAATATGGGTTGTTTCGGTGCATAACCGTTTGGATCTTCATCACGGGGTTTGGAGCCACTTCGCCGTAATACCCCATCAGTTCCCCAAAGGGTCCTTCATCCACCCGTTTATTCGGTACTAAGTAACCTTCCAGTACAATTTCTGCAAAAGCCGGAACTTCCACGTCTATGGAGTGGCATTTCACAAGTTCCAAGGGTTCACCCCGAAGGGCACTGTCCACATGGTACTTGTCCACGCCGTACTTTTCAGAACTGATTTGGGAGGCTAAGAGATACTCCGCGTCATATCCCAAAACCAAGGCACATTCCAGTTTCTCTCCTCTTGCTTCTAATTCATTAAAGTGCCTTATCAGTAGGGGAGAGGCTCCGGAAATCAACGCGTTGATTTCGTCCTTTTCATTGATTTGAAATCTTCTGACCGCCATATAGGTTTTTTTCGTAACCGGGTCCTTCACCACCAGCATTCCCGCGGTAATAAACCGCTCGGAATCCTTGCCGTTGGACTTCGGTATGGGAAACATTCTTCCAATGTCTATATTTCGGGTAATGATGTTTTCTTTAACCGGTCCGGTGTCCAGAAGCTTGGGCGGTTTCGGGTTGGCTATGGCATGCATAATTCGCTGCAGTCGGTCTTCTTTTGTCACGCCCATTAAATCGTAATAGATTTGCCGTTCCCCAAACACACCGCCCACGACCGGCACTTTATGGCCTTTTACGTTGGAAAATACAATCGGCTGTTCACTGTTAAAATAATCCAATACCGCTCCCAACTCATATATCGGGTCCACGGGCTTTTCGCAGTGCAGGAGTCTATCGGATGACTGCAACAGCTCTAATGTCTTTCGAAACATTTGTCTTTCCAAAACATCCCTCCTCTCTTACTCTCCCCATCGTTTCGCCAGATGGTGTTCGATGCCCAGCTGGTCCAGGGTTCGTGCCACTAAGGCATTGACAATATCGCCGATGGTTTGAGGGTGATGATAGAAGCTTGGGGATAGGGGCATTACCCTGACCCCGAGTTTTGCAAGTTTCAGCATATTTTCAAGATGAATAACGCTGAGGGGGGTCTCCCTCGGTAAGATTACCAGTTTTCGGTTTTCCTTTAATACCACATCGGCGGCCCGGGTCAAGAGATTATCGGATCCTCCCTGGGCAACCGTGGATAAGGTCTTCATGGAACAGGGTACGATTACCATTCCGTCGGTCTTAAAAGAGCCGCTGGAGATTTTTGCCGCCAGGTCGTTGTTTGGATGAAAGACCGTAGCGAAGGATTTGATTTCCTCCAGCTTCATGCCGGTTTCATGTTCTAAGACATACTCACCCATGGTACTTACCACCAAATGGGTCTCGATATTTAATTCCTGTAAGGCTTTTAATAAAGCGACTCCGTAAATGGCGCCGCTTCCGCCTGTCATCCCGACTATTATTCTCATCCCGGGTCCTCTCTTTCTAAGATGTCATACTAAGGCGTCTGAATTAGTCCACTTTATTCTCGGTGTCTCCTCCGCCTAGCCAAGGATCTTCTCCTTTTTCCCAAGCATTGATGTATTCATCTATGGTGATAACCTTTGTGAAGATTCTTAAATCATTCAATCCATATTCATGCATTTCATCATTCTTGGAATGTACTCCGTCACTTAACGTAATTACTTTATAGGCATTGGCTAAGGCATCGGATGCTGTACTTCGAACACATACATTTGTCCACACTCCCGTAACCACTACGGTATCAATATTTTCTTCCTTAAGGTATAAATCTAAATCCGTATGTTGAAAAGCACTGTGTCGTCTTTTAGGTATGATGTATTCTTCACCCTCAGGGTACAGTTCTTTAATAAAATCAGAACCCCAGGTTCCTGCAACCGCGTGTCTGGGTCGCACTCTGAAATCCGCATCATTTTTACGATGAGCCTCTTGGATGTGTACCAGATGAATATCGTCTTTTCCTTCAGCATTTCTTTCTCGAACCCACTTCATAAGCTTTTGTAAATTCGGTACAATTTCTTCGCCGCCGGGACAACGTAATGGTGCTTTTTCTCCAATAAAATCATTTAACATATCAATTACTACAATCGCATGCTTTGCCATGTTTAAATGCCTCCTTATATTTTATCACAATTTTTGAAATTTCATATGATTAAGTTTAAAAAACCTCCCCGGTTTTCCATTGAAGACCAAGGAGGCGTTTGGATCATTGGTCATTTGCTTTTGTCATTGGTCAATTGCTTTGTTGGTTCTTATGCTTGATCTATTTCTGCAATTGGATAGCTAATTACGTTATCTAACTTTCGAATGTTTTGTCGTCGGATAAACTGTCCGTATCCTTCTTCTCCAACGATTCCATGATTAATATCGAAAACTACTTTTCCTCGAACTACGGTTTTAACCGGCTTTCCTTTTAGTTTCATTCCGTGTAACGGGTTATACTTTGCCATAGAGTAGGTGTCTTGCTCATCTACGGTCCACTCATGATCTAAGTCAACTACCGTAAGGTCTGCATCGGATCCGATATGAAGGGCGCCTTTTTTAGGATACAGCCCGTACATTTTCGCAGCATTGGTACTTAAAATGTCCACAAGTTTGCTTAGGGTGATGCGTCCTTTATTGTATCCTTCACTTACAAGGATTGGTACCATGGTTTCCACTCCGGGAATTCCGGGGAAGGTATTCCACATATTCGCTCCGACAAAATCTTTTTCCGTTGAAATTTCGTAAGGTGCATGGTCTGTTCCGATAAAGTCTACGCTGCCGTTATTGATTCCTTCCCATAACTCTTCATTATCTTTTTTCGTTCTTAGGGGCGGAGCAATTTTAGCATAGGCTCCCCGTTCGGTCATAGCATCTTGATAGTTCAGGGTTAAATAGTGAGGGGTTGCTTCTGCAGAAACATCGATTCCACGCTTCTTCGCTTCACCGATTAATTTTGCCCCGATTCCTGTACTCATATGAACGATGTGCAGTCTCGCGCCGGTATCTTCCGCAAAGGCAATGCCTAATTGGATGGCTGCTTTTTCTGCTAAGGCCATTCTTGCTTCCGCCCAGGCAGGACCGTCGGTTCTTCCTTCTTTTTCAAATTTCTTCGTGTAAAAATCGCACATGTCATAATTTTCTGCATGAATTCCTACAGGAAGTCCAGTTTTTGCAACAGCTCTAAAAGCTTCAAGCATTTCAGGGTCCGTAACCTTCGGGTACGTCGGTACCGACGGGGTCATGTAACATTTAAATGCACAAACTCCGTAGTCCGCCTGTTCTTGAACATTGTGTAACCAGCCTTCCCGAACATCTTCTCCTGTTACTCCGCCCCACATGGCAAAGTCCACAACCGCTTTATCCTTAATTGCATTTAATTTTGATTCCAAGTTGTCTACACTTCTTACGGAAGGTTTAGAACAACAGGGCATATCCATAACCATGGTAAGTCCGCCTGCCGCTGCAGAAGAAGTACCGGTTAAGAAATTTTCTCTGTGGGTAAACCCAGGGTCCATGAAGTGGACATGGGAATCAAAGCATCCCGGTAGGGTTAAATGGCCTTCTAAGTCAATAATTTCCTGAGCTTCCACCCCTTGAATATCCGTTAAGAATCCTGCAATTTTTTCATCCTTCACTAAAATATTGGTTACTACGGTTTCGTCCCCTTGGGGGATTCTGGCATTCTTATAAATTACATCGTACATATTAATAGCCTCCTCAGATTTTTAATATAGGTTACCGACCTTTCATAAAGCCATGACGCCTTTTAACTATTCCTAAACGCTTCCTTCTTTCCTGACTTTATTCCATTAAATGGGTTTCTAATATCTGCTTGTTCTCAAATCCTTCCAGTCCTAGGAAGTACTCCAGGGAGTTCACAAGATGAGCCAGCTTAACGGGGCCTACAATTTCTGAACCGGTTACCCGAACACCATAACGCTCCGCTTCCTGTTTTACGGTATTGAAGGTTCGATATAAGGGGGTTTTGTTACAATCAAACATATTCATGGAAACCACCACCCCTACATGATCAGGAAACTTAATGCCTACGGACTTCACGGTGGAAAAACCTCCGCTGGGCCCCCGTACGGCCTTTGCAATTTTCTTTGCAATGGATACGTCTTCCGTATCCAAAAATACATTGTAAGCCGTTAGCCCTTCAGCCTCTGCACTGACAATGGTTGCTCCCATTTTTTCCGAAAGTTTCCCGTCTGTGCTTAAGTCCGGCTTTCGATTTTCATAGTCCGGATGATGGGAATCCTCAAGAAGTTCCTTTAATCCTTCGTACTGTCCTTTTCGGATATACGCCAAGGCTTTTCGGTCTTCGTTTCTTGCATTTTCTGCTGCGAAAAAGATCGGCACCCCGGTTCTCTCATGGAGTTCGCTTCCAATCTCCTCCGCTAAATCCACGCAATCTTCTACTGTAGTATTTTTAAAAGGGAAAATCGGAATGGTATCCTGAGCTCCGATTCTCGGGTGAGAACCCTCTTGTTCTCTCATATCTATAAGCTCTGTAGCTTTGGCAGCCATATTTAACAACGCTTCTTTTAACGGTACCGGTTCTCCAATTGCACAAAGAACTGTTCGATTAAAATCATGCTCCGGTTCACAACTTACTAAGGTTACGCCTTCCTTATTTCTTAGTTCATTGGCAACCGCTTCAATCACGTCTTTTCGACGACCGTCACTAAAGTTGGGTACTGCCAACATATACTTTTTTTCAGTGGACATACTTACAAACCTCCCTAATACATTTATTTAACTCCTTAAATTCAAACTCTGTTTTCATGATACCATAAATATACTCAGATCTCTTTGTTATTTTATTATAATTATTTTTTCTTGTTTACATATATTTATTCACTGCAATCCTTATTTTACAGGGTTGCTGTATGTTATTTTCCAATTGATCCTCTGATTTTTATTACAAACCCTTAAATTACAACTTCTGTATGCTTTTTTCCTTTGTTATTATTTTGTGATATATTTATAAAGCAAATAAAAAGTCTAAATAGTATAATAAAAACAACATCGAATCTTGTCATAAAAAGTGGTACACTTAAATGGATTCGAAAGCTAAAGGAGAGGAGCGTTAGAATTGGGTTTAAAAATCATTGATTTATCTCAAGAAATATTTCAGGGCATGTCGGTTTTTCCCATGCACCAGAAAACCTTTATTATGGAAAATATGACTCACGAAGAAAATATGCAGGATACCGGAAGCAAAACCCTGGGTTTTTCCGCAAGAAATCTTTTAATGAGTGAGCACTGCGGCACTCACAGCGATGGAGTCTGGGAATACAATCCCCAGGGGCCTACTATTGATAAAATGAGTTTCGATCATTTTTGGGGGAGTGCGATTTGCCTTGATCTGAACCATATCCCGGCTTCACGGTATATCGAACCGAAAGACTTGGAAACCGCTTTGCAGAAATCCGGTCTTGAACTCCAAAAAGGAGATATTGTTCTTTTATATACCGGTCATTATAACCGAAACTTCAATACGGAAAAGTGGCAAACCGAATACAGCGGCCTTAGCTATAAAGGCGCTAAGTGGCTTGCAGATCGCGGCGTTGTGAATATCGGCGTGGACGCCCCCGCCATTGATCACCCGGAAGACCTGGATTTTTCCGGTCATTTAGTTTGCGGAGAATACAATATTACCAACACCGAAAACCTCTGCAACCTGGATCAAGTAGCCAACAAGCGTTTTCTATACATGGGTCTGCCCCTGAAAATCAGGGACGGTACCGGTTCTCCCATTCGTGCGGTGGCGTTGTTGGAGGAATAACCAAGTATTCACTTTACTTACAAAAAAGGAGAGGCTTTGATCAAAGCCCTCTCCTTTTTTTATCCTTGTGTCACTTCTCCAGCAACTTTTTAATTTTCACTGCAATCTCAAGATTCAGCCGATCATCAAAATCTTCTAAATTCATTCCGGTTATTTCTCGTATTCTTTGCATCCGGTAAAGCACCGTGTTGTAGTGGGCAAATAGTTCATTGGATATTTTTTTAAAGTTCCCGTTAAATTCAAAGTACGCTTCCAAGGTCTTTACCAGTTCCGTAGATTTCTTTTTATCATAATCCACTAAAGGTTTCAGGGTTCCATCATAAAACCTTTCCAATTCTTCATCCAGATGATCCTGACTTAAAATTTTATAAACCCCCAAGGAATCATAGCTTACAATATCCTTTTCTTCATTTACCTTCGAAATTCGCATCGCCTTTAAGGAATCCTTAAAACTTTTGTGGAAATTCTCCATGCCGCTGTAGGTTCGTCCTACGCCTACATGAATCCGAACACTGATAGACTGCAAATTTATGGCTTTTTCCAGATGGGTTTTGATCCCCGCAATTTTCCGCTCATTCTTATCCTTCTTATCAAAGGATAATATTAAAATAATACTGTCGGTTTTACTGATAACAACCCCTTGAAGCCCATACTCTTCCAGCAGCCGTTCCGATAAGTTTAGAATCCTGGATAAATCATCTTCCACATAGTCATAGGATTGCCCTTTTGTTGTGTCAAAATTAATAATCATACCAAGGTAATCCGCTTTAGGGTCCAGACTAAACATTTGAGCCTTCTCTAAAGCCTTTTCCCGCCGGTAGGACTCCGGAGATACCAATTCATCAAAAAACTCGGATTTATACCGATTTTCCACTTCTTTAATCGATAATTTTCTCAGCATATCCAATGACATGGTAGTGGCCGTGGCCTCCAGTACGGAAAGATCAAACCCTCCTAATGGAGTGCTCAGACCCCAGGCGAATATATGGCCGAATACACTGTTTTTTACAACAATGGGCATTACCATCCGCTCAACATACATATCCCCGATTTGTTCCCTGCTCTCGTATAGCTTTCGTTCTTTATATTTTTCCAGATTCGGATCAAAAAAGCGCTCAGCATTTTGAATCAGGGATTCCCGGACATCCTCTGCAATATATCCCGAGTGGAAAACTTCATTGGTCGGGAAATCCAATTTGATCATTACGGGGTTTTTTAAATTATCATTTACGGTCTTGGCGATTCTCTCCAGATCCCCGCCCTTTAACATCACATCCATTAATCGCTCGTAAATATTTTCAAGCTTTTGAAGCAGTATCGCTTGTTTGTTGAAAATTTCTTTGAACACCGGTGTCATAATATCGGAAAAAGGCACCTCATAATACAGTTCAATGATAGGAAGTCCCAAATTATCGGCTAAGGCCAGGATTTCCTTCGGCAGGCTTTCCAGATACGGATAGATTTTAATCCCCAGGGCGGCCAGTTTTTTTTCCGAACACTGACGTATAAAATCCCGTTGCTCTTCCAAGGTGCTGGTCTTAAAGGAATAGGCAGTGGTTAGCAACAACTCCCCCTCTTCTACCCAATTGATAATGTCAGGATCAGCCATAACATTAACATTTGACACAGTATTTTTAATGCCTTTCATTCCCGCAAGTATTTTGCATTTACTCATACAGTCCATTTTCATAATTTTTTCCAGCGAAATCCCGTTTTGTCTTGCCATCTTACCTACTCCTTTGACTTGTATTGCTTCAATAACTGCTGTTATTCTTTATTTTTTCATTACCTTCTTAGCCTAGTTTTGAATATACGGTTACCAGGGTTTTCTCTTTTAGCCGATTTCCTTCTTCCTTTAAATCCTCGCACTGCTTTTTAATATCGGCAATGTAAGCTTCATCACTTAGTCCTTGCAGATTGATCAGTACATTAAACAGCGCACCTTCTAATCCGGCATAGGCCAATAATGCCCCTACTCCAACATCGGTAATGGCATTCGGATTTCCATAGTCTGCGAAAACCTGCTGCAGTTTTAAAATTTCCAGAGACTCTTTTCCTACGGTTAAGGGCACTTCTAAGGCTTCTTTAGTCGCCGCTTCAATCGCAAGCTTTCGGATTTTCTTTTCCTCTTCGGTCTCCTTCGGCATTTTGAAAGCTTTCATTACTCCGTTAAAGGCCGTGGTATCCTCTTCGGTTAATTGGTTCATTCTATCAATTAGTTCCTGAACTTTTTCAAAGTTACGATCCAATTCTTTCTGCTGATCTTCGTCTAATTTCATATAAGCCTTCCGTCCGATGGTTAGGTTACCAACCATGGCGGTTAAGGCCGAACCTAAGCTGCTGCTTAAGGCTGCTACACTTCCTCCGCCCGGAGCGGGATCCTTGCTTGCTACCGATGCTACAAATTCTTCTACACTTTTTTCTAATAACATATACATCCTCCTTTATATTTTTTCCTTTTACTTCCTGTTAATCTTACACAATCTTTACATAGCATATCATATCACATTTTCATTATCCATGTATAGTTACCACAATCAAATATAATTCTTTCTTCGATAAA
>SKRE01000018.1 GCA_007118655.1 Clostridiales bacterium
AGGCAGATCCCTAAAAAGGGCTTATCCTTTTTAATCTCCTGTTGCAGCAGGGAGACCAGGTTATGGTCTATTAAGGACTGCATCGCGTCCTCAAAGGCGCCCACCCCGGGCAGGATAATGCCTTTGGAACTGTTTATGGTCTCGGGATCCCGGGTAAGCACCCAGGATAGTCCGATTTTGTCTAAGGCGTTGCATACGCTTTTGATGTTTCCCACATCGTAATCAATAATTGCAATCATTGTATTTCCTCATTTCTCTCTAGACTAGGGTTCCCTTCGTGGAAGGGATTTTCGTTCCCGTAACGGTAACGGCCTCTTTGATGGCCCGGCCAAAGCCTTTAAAGGAAGCCTCGATAATATGATGGGTGTTTCGTCCCCGAATCTGATCGATATGAAGGGTAAGACCCGCTCCCCGGACAAAACCCCGGTAAAACTCTTCCACCAGTTCCGTATCAAAATCCCCGACTTTTTCTTTTAGATTTTCAAGGCCGTAATATAAGTAGGTCCGCCCGCTAAAATCCAGGGACACCTGGACTAAGGCTTCATCCATGGGCAGCAGAAAAAATCCGTAGCGCTGAATGCCGGCTTTACTGCCCAGGGCCTGCTTGAAACCTTCCCCGAGGCAAATTCCGATATCCTCTATTGTGTGATGGGCGTCCACGGCTAAATCCCCCTCCGCTTCCAGGGTTAAATCAATCCCGCTGTGGGCCGTAAGCAGGGTAAGCATATGGTCAAAAAATCCGATGCCCGTGGCAATGTTTCCAATGCCCCCGCCCTCAAGCTGTATGCTTAAGCGGATTTTCGTTTCCGTGGTTTCCCGTGTAATTGATGATTCCCGCAAGGGATCGCCTCCTTTATTATAAATTTACTTTGATCTCGAAAATAACGTCTGAAGTTCTTGAATGATCCGCTGATTTTCCTCCGGAGTTCCCATGGAAATCCGGTAATAGGGGGTCTGTTGATAGCGGAATTTTTTGATCAGAAAACCTTTGTTTCTTAGCTTTTCATCCAGGGATTCCTCAAAAACCCCGGAATCGGTACGGGGGTTTGTTTTATCCTGGGGGCTTCTTATGCGAAAGCTGATAAAATTTCCGGAACCGGGGACAGGCTCGCATTCTTTAATTCTTTTAAGCCCGCAGTATAGAAGGTTCCGCTCCCGGCGAATTTCCCGGATTCTTTTCCGGGTCAAGGCCCTGCCCTCGGCTGTCTGAATGTATTCCAAATAAGCACTAAGCAGCTTTTGGGTAAACACATTGAGATTATAGGGAGGCTTTACCTGCTGCATATAGGAAACCGCCTCGGGACTCCCTAAAAGATAGCCCCCCCGGACCCCGGCAAGACCGTGGGCCTTGGAAAAGGTTCGAAGAAGGATTAAGTTGGGATGGGACTTGCCGATGAAGGAAAGAAAATTCTGATCGGAAAACTCCCGGTAAGCCTCATCAATGACTACCATCCCTTGGGTCTCCTCCAGGACTTGAAGGACCTCCTCTTTGGAAATCGTAAGCCCCGTAGGATTATTCGGGGTACAGAGAAAAACCGCCTTCGCCCGGACTTCCTTGGCCTTGTCAATCAGCCCCTGTATATTGATCGCAAAGTCTTCCCCGTTGGAGGAAGCAACCCCGTAGTATTTGCCGCCGATAATTTCCGTAAAGATCCGGTACATGGAAAAGGTCGGGTCGTGGGACACCACGGCGTCCCCGGCGGCCACAAAGGTTTTAATCAACACATCGATCATCTCGTCGGAACCGTTCCCCACCAGAATTTGCTCCATGGGAAAGTGTAAATAGGCTCCGATGGCCCGGCGCAGTTCCGTGGAATCCGTATCGGGATAAAAATTCAAGGGGGTATCCTGAATGCTTTTAAAAGCCTTATCCAGTACCGCCTTCGGCACGGGGTAAGGACTTTCATTGGCATTCATTCTGATAAGGCTCTCATCCCCAAGGTGATTGTTTGGATCTCCCTTGGGGTTATAGGGCTGAAAATTATTAACGTTCGGGCTTAGAAAGTTTTTCATAGATTCACATCCTTTTACTCAAATCGGATGGACACCGCTTTTTTATGGGCTTCCAATCCTTCATAATCGGCCAGGAGCTCAATATCCTTTTGGGCCCGGGACAGGCCGTCCTTGGTGTAATAAACAATAGAGGTTTTCTTGATAAAATCATCCACGGATAAGGGGGAGAAGTGCCGGGCACTGCCGCTGGTGGGCAAAGTGTGATTGGTTCCGGCGTAATAGTCTCCTAAGGGTTCCGGAGAATAGGGCCCTAAAAATACGCAGCCCGCGTTTTCGATTTTGGGAAGATAGCTCATGGGATCCTCAAGAAGCACCTCTAAATGTTCCGGAGCAAACCGGTTGGACAAGAAAAAGGCTTCCTCCAGGTCTTTGGTAATAATGATCTTTCCCTGATTCTTCAGGGCGACGTTGGTAATGTCCTTTCGAATCAAACGTTGCTGCTGTTTTTCAAGTTCCGCTAAGACGTTCTCTCCCAAGGCCTTGGAGGGGGTAATCAGAATCGCCGAGGCTAAGGGGTCGTGTTCCGCCTGGGACAGAAGATCCGCCGCAATAAAGGCGGGGTTTTGGCCCTCCTCTGCAATGATCAGAATCTCACTGGGCCCTGCGATCATATCGATATCCACCTGGCCGTACACCATTTTTTTCGCCAGGGTAACGTACACATTTCCCGGCCCCACAATTTTATCCACCTTCGGAATGCTTTCGGTGCCGTAGGTCATGGCAAAAATCCCCTGGGCACCGCCTAGGGTATAAATCTCCGTAATCCCCACCAGTTTTGCGGCGACCAGCACCCCGGGATGGATTTTTCCGTCCTTTTGGGGAGGAGAGATCAGCACGATTTCCTTAACCCCCGCAAGGACCGCGGGAATTCCGTTCATCAGCACCGAAGAGGGGTACGCCGCGGTGCCGCCGGGGATATAAAGACCCACTCTCGGGACGGGACTGATCATCTGGCCCAGGATCCCGCCGTTTGCCTCCCGGGTAAAAAAACTTTCCCGGAGCTGCTTTCGGTGATACTTTTCAATATTTTCCTTGGCATGCTGAAGGGCGATTAACAGATCGGAGGAAACGTCGATAAAGGCCTGATCAATTTCCTTTTCCGTAACCTTTAAACTTTTTAAGGCTACCCGGTCAAATTTTTCCGTCAGGTCCATAAGGGCGGCGTCTCCCCGGGTTTTGACCAGGGTTTCGATGTCGGATACGGAGGCTTGAATTTCTTCAGTAAAAAGGGCCATGGGATTTTCAAACAGGCCCTGAATTTCCTTTTCGGAAGCATTTTTCGTTTCAATCCACTGCATGGTACTTCTCCTCCTTTGGGACTTGCTGCTGTTTTAAGTACTGTTGAATATCTTCAATCAAGGTCTGCATGACCCCGTTTTTCGTTTTAAAACTGACTTTGTTGGCAATCAGCCGGGCGCTTAAGGGGGTGATGTCCTCAAAGACCTCCAGGCCGTTTTCCACTAAGGTGTTGCCGGTCTCCACGATATCCACGATCACATCGGAAAGACCGATGATCGGGGCCAGTTCCACGGAGCCCTGCAGCTCAATAATATCAATGGCAATTCCCCGTTGAAGAAAATAGTTCTTCGCCACCTTGGGATACTTTGTGGCCACCCGCAGGGGTCCCGGAAAAAAGTTTTTCCCTTCCCCTTTAAGGCCCGCAACAGAGAACTTGCACTTTCCGAAGCCTAAGTCCAACAGTTCGTAGAGGTTGCGGTCTTTTTCCAGCAGGGTGTCTTTTCCCACGATGCCGAGATCCGCCGCCCCTTTTTCCACATAGATGGGCACGTCGGCGGGTTTTACCAGAATAAAACGAAGGCCCTTTTCAGGGCTTTCAAAAATAAGCTTTCGGGACTTTTTTTCCATGGCGGGGACCGAATAGCCGAGGGCCTTAAACATTTCGTAGCCCTCGTCGGCTAAACGGCCCTTGGCAAGGGCAATGTTGATCATGGTGTGCTCCTTTCAAATACGGATTTTGCATTTTTGTGTTTTTTCCCTCTAGTGAATCGGCACCATGGAGAAATTCCGGTCCTTATCATCTAAGGATTTGATGAAGGTATTCTGATAAACCTTGGATACATCATCGCCGATCAGATCAATCAGTTCTAAGCGGTCCTCACTGTAGACAATAATCTCTTTGATGTTTTTCTTCTGGGCGCCGATAATCTGTTCCTTTAAATCTGTTTTGGCATTCATCTCCACCACAAAGCCTTTATTTCTAATGGTTTCTGCAATTTGAAAGGCTTCCCTTCGCTCATTGTCCTCATAAAGCACTAAATAATCGGTGTAATAGGGGGATTCGATGGACTGGTTAAATTTTTTCATTGCTTGGATCACCTCGTCTATATTTATTCCGAAGCCCAGGGAAGGAATCTTCCGTCCGAAGGATTCGGTAAGGGGGTCGTATCGACCGCCCTGAACAATCACTTTTCCGTGGCCCGTTAAGTATCCCTGAAACAGGGTGCCGTCATAATAATCGAAATGATTAATCAGGCTGAGATCCAAATGGATATACTTGCCGTAGCCGTAATCCCGAAGGATTTCCACCACCCGCTGTAAATGGCGAAGGGGGGCGGCGTCGTCTGTTGACAGATCGTAACTTTGAATCTTTTCAAACACTTTCTCCGGCCTGCCGTAAAGATTGGGCATGGCCCCCAACAGTGTCCGAAGGTTATCGGGAACCCCCGCCGGCACCTTTTCCTGGATAAAGAGGGCCAAGGCGGTAAAGTTTTTCTCCAGGATCAGGGATTTGTACTGCTGTTGATCCTGGGGAAGAAAATTCACCCGGGCCAACAGGTTTTTAAAGAAATTAATGTTGGACAAATCCAGCTGAAAATCCTGAAAACCCAGTTCCAACAACGCCTTAATGGCAATCAGGATGACCTCCGCTTCCCCGCCGGGGGAACCGTCTCCGAAATATTCGATGCCGCCCTGGGTAAACTCCGTGGCGGAGGATTCGTTTAAGTCGCTCCCCCGGAACACATTGGAGATATAGGAAAGACGTAGATATTTCGGATCCTCTTTGCTGTTGGCCACCATTTTGGCGATGGGCAGGGTACAGTCGGGACGAAGCACTAAAACATCCCCTTCCGGGTCAATAAACTTCAGCATCGCCGAGGTTTCCAGGGGTCCTTTGGAATCCTTAAAAAGATCAAAGTATTCAAAGGTGGGAACGGCGATTTGCCGGTACCCGTATTGATGAAACAGCTTTTTTAATTGACCGCTGATGATTTCCTTTGGTTCAAAGGAAGTGTAGTACTCGTATTTAGCGCCTCTCGGCACTTGGGATTTGAAATATTCCAATGGTGGCACCTCCTAAAACGTGATAACGCTTTACTGTGGTAAAGCACTAAAGCAATAAAGTGATTGTACACCTATTCCCACAAAAAGTCAACCGCGGAAAAAGGCAAAAAAAAACGAAAACAATCCCGGTGCATCCATCGGGTTTTGCTCTCGCTCTATTTGTTTCGCCTTAGCGTCTGTATTTATCAATATTTATTCCGGGGTATTCGTTTCCTGCTCCTCCTGTTCCGTCAACCGATCCAAAATCAGGTTGTAGCCCTGGGAGCCGTATTGAAGAAACTTATTGATCCGGCTGATGGTGGCGGTGCTTGCCCCGGTCTCGGCTTCGATTTCGCCGTAGGTTTTTTCATCCTTCAGCATCCTTGCCACCTGCAGCCGCTGGGCCAGGGACTGGATTTCCTTAAAGGTACAGAGGTCTTCGAAGAACCGATAGCACTCTTCTTCGGTTTTAAGACTTAAGACCGCTCTGAAAAGTTCATCCACCTGTTCACTGCGCACTTTGGAATCATAGGCCATATGCAATCCTCCTTAGGGATTATTCTCTAACTATAGTATAATAGTAGAAAGAGAAAAAAACAAATTAATAAATGTTTTTTCAGGGTAAAATAAAGTAAGAAAATAAACTTGCGGCGGGCACCGAAATTTCAAGGCGCCTCCGTAAAATATAATACAAGAAGGCGTGGTGAAAAACTTCGTGGAACCGAAAAGGAATATAGAGACAGAAATTAGGGCAATTCAACAGGGAGATTCAGACCTTCGGAATAAGCTTTTAGCGGAATATCACCCCTTTATCAAATCCGTGCTGGCCAAGGTACTTAATGAATTTATCGCTGAGGACCATGAATACTTCAGCATCGGGCTGCTTGCCTTTAATGAAGCCATGGACCGATATGACCGGGAAAAGGGAAAGTTTCTAAGCTTTACCGCCATGGTCATTAAAAGCCGACTGATTGATGAACTTCGTAAAAGAAACAAGCTGGAAGCCCGAGAGGTCGAGGGAGAAGAGGAACTTATGGTAATTGAGAGCCCCAACTTTGAAAAACGGTTGGAGGATCAATTGGAAATTAAGGCCTTTACCGACCGCATCGAAGCCTTTGGATTTGATCTTGAAACCTTGATTGACACCGCGCCCCGACATGATAAAACCCGGGAGAGGGCAATTGAAATTGCCAGGGCACTGTACGAGGACGAAGAACTACGAAACACCTTTTTAAAAACCGAAAAATTGCCGGCTCAAGGACTGAAAAAGAAAGCGGGAGCATCCCGCCGGGTACTGCAGCGGTCAAGGAATTTTATTATCGCCGTGTTTTTCATTTTGGACAGTGATTTGGAGGTTTTAAAGAAGTATTTAGACCTATAGCAGGGAGGGAGAACAAGTGAAGAAAGGGTACGTAATGGAAGTAAAAGAAGAGTATTTACTGGTGATGTCAGAGGACCGGAAATTTTTAAGACTTCAAAAACGCCGGGGCATTGATGCGGGAGAAGAAATTCTGTTTTCTGAGAGTCAGGTTCTGGATATTACAGGAACAACCGATCGAATGGAGGCTTTTATGAAAAAAATCAAGCATGCAAAACCCATGGGGATTGCTGCGGCCATGGTATTATTCTTAGTATTATCGATCGCTGCCTTAACCGGGGGCGAAGAAGAGGCCCGGTATTTATTAAGCTTTGACGTCAACCCCAGTGTGGGCATTGAGGTAGGAGAAAATGAAGAGGTGCTGGAGGTTTATGCCGCCAATGACAGGGCAAAGGAACTGGCATTGGAAGATCTGGAAGGGGAGTCCCTGGAAGTGTTTCTGGATGAGTTTTTAGAAAAACTGGCAGAGAAGGGTTACCTAAACAATGACTCCGCCCAGGTACTGCTTTCCTATGCAGATCTGTTGGAAGAGGAAGAAGCCTCCCAGGATTTAATCGACCGGGTGACTGAGCAGATGCAAAACTACTTTGCGGAGAAAAATCTGATGGTGGATATCAATACCCTGATCGCCGAGGGAGAGAACTATGAAAATGCCCGGCTGGAAGGCATCACCCTGGGGAAATTTCAACTGATTAAGGAAATTGAAACGGAAGAAAGCAGAGCCGTTGAAGGAGAAGAAGGTATCGAAACCGAAGATGCGGCATCCGAAGAAGGCGCCGAATCCGAAGACGCCGGGGACACCGAAGATGAGGAAGAGGCTTCCGGGGATCGGGAAGAATATCGAAATATGCCGGTGCGGGAGCTTTTACAGCACCCCGTATTTGAACGACACCCCCGAGACCGTAAGGCCGAGGGACTGCATCCCGTATTTGACGTACATCCCAGAGATTGGAATCCGGAAGACGGAGACAAACCCCATCCTGTATTTGATCAGCATCCGGGAAACCGGGGAAATGACGATCAGGATGAAGACCGGGAGAGAGAAGAAGGCGAACATCCTGTCTTTGATCAGCATCCGGGAGACCGGGACAAAGAAGAAGGCGAACATCCTGTCTTTGATCAGCATCCAAGGGATCGGGACAAAGAAGAGAAGGAACATCCCGTCTTTGATGAACACCCGGGGGACCGGGACAAAGAAGAGGGGGAACACCCCGTCTTTGACCAACACCCGGGAGACCGGGAGGACAGTGACGAGCAGGAATCCGACGATGAGGGAAGTTCAAAGGATAAACCGGAACATCCCATATTTGCCAATCATCCTGGAAACCGGGGCAATGGAAATTCTAAACGGTGATCACCGTAAACTGAAAAAACAAATAATTTAACAAGCTTAGATAAACGAAAGAACAAGGTCCTTTAGTCATTACCACGACTAAAGGGCCATTTTCATAAACAAAAATAATTCTCTTTTCTCATGTTTTATGCTATGATATTATCGAGGTGAGAAAAAGTGAAAAGATACATAATAATTTTGCTGGTTTTTATCGTCTTAATAAGTACCGGCCTTAATTTTTACCAATTTGGAGAAATCAGAAGAGCAGAGACCCAGTTAACGATTGTAAACAACCGTGTGTTGGATAATATTGAACAATACAGCCGCTGGAGTATCCGTTTCATCGATGAAATCCAGGCACTGAAAGAATCGGGGAATACCGATGAGTTTATGACTCAGACAGTTTTTAGTCATTTGCAAAATTCCTTAGAGGATGTGGTGGAGTACTATACATATTTTGTGGATCTCAGAAATGAGAACCGGGGCAGCGAGGGGATCTGTACTGAAAGCTTAGATAGCCTGCGCAGCATTCGAAACGTAGTGAATCATAACCTGCAGGATAAGTTTGAGATGAATGAATATCAATTTACGGCCAACGATTATTTGTTTTTACAGGACCTGGAAGAGGCTTTGCAGGAGTTTTTGTCAAGCATTTACCGTATTGCGGAAGCCAACGAAAATCAGCTGGTAATCGAAATTTCCCAGGAAGAAGGGGAAAGATTGCTGGAGGTATCAACGAGTTTAATGGATCTGGGATCCCGCTATCGTCATAGCATTCTTACACAAAATCAGGAAGAATTCCTCAGTGAAGCGGAGGCCAAGAGCCAATTAACGGAAATCGCCCTGAACTGGGTGGAGGAAGATTCCCTGGAGAATGGGGAAATTGTAGGAATTCAGCATCGAAACGGCATCAGCCATTATGCCCTGGAAACCGAAGAACTCTTGTTATGGCTGGACGCCAAGGTGGGGACCCTCCGGTATTTAGAGTATTCCCCCGATGTATCGGAAGCCCCGGAGGAGGAAATCCGACGGAAGGAAGCCGTGGAAATTGCCAGGGAATTTTACGAGTATTTTCAAGGGCCTTCCTTTGAGGACATGACCCAGGAGGTTTTCACCTATAATCAAGAGGATAATGGAGAAATGGTCTATGCCTTTCGCTTTACGCCCATGACCAATGGGCTGCGCCTGTCCAGTGATGCTTTTGAAATCAATGTAGGGGCGAATACCGGGGAAGTGGTCCGTTTTCGAAACCGCTACTATGACACCTTAGTCCCAACGGATGCTAAGGGAACCCTGGACATGCTGGAAGTTATCAACAAGGATGAGGATCTCTTTCCCATGTCCGTGGAAAGCATTGAAGAACTTCACCGGGAGCAGTTTCCCAATTTGGATTATCAGGGACGGGCGGTTATTCGAAATTTCTA
>SKRE01000048.1 GCA_007118655.1 Clostridiales bacterium
ATCTCTATGGTAAAATAGGGATCAGTGAGGTGAAGGTTCCGATGACAAACATTGATGAAAACAAAGAGCTCCCCGTCATTATTCATGTGGATTTAGACGCTTTTTATGCTTCCGTGGAAGAACGGGACAATCCCTCTTTAAAGGGAAAACCCGTCATTGTGGGCGGCCGCAGCCATAAAGGGGTGGTAACCACCGCAAATTACGAAGCTCGAAAATACGGGATCCATTCGGCCATGCCCATGTTTATGGCCAGGCAGAAATGCCCCAATGGGATTTATGTTCCCGGACGGATGGAACGCTACCAGGAAATCTCCCGGGAAGTGTTTCGAATCCTACAGGGTTTCAGCGACGTCCTTGAAAAGGTTTCCATCGATGAAGCCTATTTAGATATTACCCATCTTCCGGTAAAACCCCACAATCTCGTTACAGAACTTAAAGAAAAAGTCTACAAAGAAACGGGTCTGACGCTTTCCGTGGGGATCTCCTATAATAAATTCCTGGCAAAACTGGCCTCGGACTGGCATAAACCCGCCGGGGTAAAGGAAATATCACCGGATATGGTTCCCGGTATTTTGGTACCGCTGCCGATAAAAAAGGTCCACGGCCTTGGTCCAAAGTCCTGTGCTTTATTAAACAATTTAGGATTGTCCACCATCGGAGACCTGCTGGAACTTTCCGAGGCGTTTCTTGTGGATCTTCTGGGAAAATCCGGCCGGGAAATTTATCACCGTATTCGCGGGATTGATCACCGTCCGGTAAATACCCAACGGGAAAGAAAATCTTTAGGAATTGAGCGTACCTTTTCCAAGGGTACCCGAAACCGCAAGGCCTTAGAGGAGTATTTGGAGAATTTCTCCCGGGAGCTGTCCCGGGACTTAAAAAACAAAAAACTCCATGCCCGAACCATTACCCTTAAGATAAAGGATGAAAACTTTAAAGTTCAGAGTCGTGGAAAAACTCTTTTTCAGCATATTAACGAAGCCGAGGAAATCTTCAAGGTGGCCAACGGCTTATTTCAGGAGCTCCCCTTGGACAAACCCCTTCGTTTGATGGGGATTACGGCCTCCAATTTACTTTCGGAAGATCTGCAGCAGCTGTCTTTTTTTGATTTATAACATAAGCGGGAACACCGGCGACTTCAGTGGGCAGAGCTTCAAAAAAGCAGATTCCCTTCGCAGGTAATCATCACTTCGGTTTCAATAGAGGCCGCGGTGACTTTTTTCGCCCTTCGATCATAAGCAATTTCCACAGCAATCGTTCCTCCGGGCTGCTTAATCTCAATTTTGATACTTTCTTCTTTTTCCTTTGCCCACAATAACCCCAGGGCAAGACTTCCGGAACCGCAGGAACGCTCCTCTCTTAGACTGTCCACCTCGGGGACATACACCCAGGGTGACAGATGGATAGAATCCTTTCTGATTTGGTAGCCAAGCGCTCCGTAGGCTAGATTCTTTCCGTCTTTCGAAAGGTTTTTAAGCATTTCCGGATAATCCTCCTTGAAGCTTTCCTCCTCGGGCTTTTGAAATAAAAAATGGGTGATGCCTTCCATTTCCACCAAGTCTCCGGAAACCGACTTTTCTCCGGCTTTCACTTCCTTTTTAGAGACCCGGTATCCTTTCACGGGCATTTCTCCCTTGACCCGGTACTTCTCCGGGCTTATTTTTTCCACTTCACAAACTAACGTGTTCGCCGCTCCGGAAAACTCCAGAAAAAACGTATCTTTTTCTATCCCCTCCGTCCATGCCAAGTAGGCGCCCAGGGCCAGCAAGCCATTACCGCAAAACTCTCCTCCGCTCATTTCCATTCTTCCTTTAGCCCTACCAGAATGTTTTTGCGTAAGAAACCCCACTTGCTCTCCGTATAAATGGGTGTAGGCCATAGCGGCCTTGGCAATTTTTGAGTAGTCCCCTTGTTTTACCGACGGATCCGTTACGATAATTGTGGTGTTTTCTGAAGGACTTAACTTAACAAAGGATGCTTTCATTTAAAACCCTCCTAATCAATCGTTTTCCTGTTTTTCAATCCTTTGGATAACAAAATCCTTAACTGTGAACTCTCTGCATTTGATTCTGCATTTGGTTCTTCCTTTCAGTACCTCTTCTTTAAAAGCCCTGTGAATTGTTAATATAATTTGGGTATCAACATCATTAAGAAAGAAGGTAATAGCATGGGAAATCAACAATCTAAAATACGGGAAATTAATAAGGTAACTCTTGTGGGGATATTTGTGAACTTGTTTTTGTCGGGAATTAAAATATCTGCGGGTCTGTTAGGTAACAGCAGTGCCCTGTTTGCCGATGGGCTTCATTCCTTATCCGACTTTTCCACCGATATTGCAGCTTATCTCGGCGCACGATTTGGAGATAAACCCCCTGACGATTATCATAATTACGGTTATGGGAAATATGAATCCTTAGCAACCTTGATCATCGCCTTATTTTTGGGATTTGTGGCACTGCAAATATTCATCGACGGCTTCAGGACCATTCTTTCTATTCTTCGTGGTGATATATTGGCAATCCCAAGCTGGTGGGCTTTTTTTGCGGCCCTTGCATCGATTCTGTTGAATGAGGGACTTTTTCGGTATACCTTAGCGGTTGGAAAGAAAATCAACAGCGACTCCATTCTTGCCAATGCCTGGCACCACCGCTCCGACGGCTGGACCTCCATTGGAGCCCTAATGGGTGTGGGAGGCGCTATTTTACTCGGAGGACAGTGGGTGATGCTGGACCCTGTCGCTGCAATCATTGTCAGTCTGTTGGTTCTAAAAGTGGCCGTTCATATATTCATTCCGGCTATTCGTGAGTTAATGGACTTTACTCTTCATAATAATGAGCTGGAAAAGATTTACTCCACCATCGATAGATACGAAGAAATCCTGGACTACCATAAACTTCGAAGCCGAAAAGCCGGTGGAAAAATCGTATTGGAGTTTCATATTGTCCTGGACGGGGACTTATCTTTAAAAAAATCTCATGATATTGCCGATGCCCTAGAAAAAGAGTTGAGAGAATTACTGGGAAAAAGTGCCATAATCACGATTCACATTGAACCTCCTTTATAATAGATCGTCTCCATATACGTTTTGAACTTCTCCCGCTAGGCTTCAAAAGTCTGCCAGTATAAAAAAATCCGATTAACTACTATTGCCTTGATTCCTTCTAAGCTGTAAAGGGTATTATATAAACATAATACACTCTCGGAATAAATCTTCAGTTGTCGATTTCTTTTATGTAGGCTAAAGGAGGGTTTTCATGGATCACGAGAAGTTTAAATCCCAATGGCATCACTTAAAGGATGAAATTAAAGAAAAATGGACGGAGCTCACCGACGAGGATTTGATATACATCAGCGGTGAAAAAAACAAACTGATCGAAAAATTACAGGAAAGATACTCGCTTTCTCGAGAAGCTGCAGAACGGGAGCTGCATCGAAAGATTTAGATTCTAAAAACCCCTAATGTTGGTCTAGTATGCCCGCCATTAGGGGTTTTTCTTTTCATATGTTTTTTGTCTGTTTATACCGGTTTTATATCTGTTTTTGTCTGCTACTCATTTGAATTTCCACCGGACTTTCAGTGCTTAAAAAATATTACCGGCATAGACAAACCAATTTTTGATCTGATCAATGGCCTCTTCCCAAAAGTATGCTCCCTGGCCTTGTTGAAGATTATGATACTCTTCAAGGGAATAAGTAAAGTTTGTTAATCCTCCAAGAATCACTATCACTAATATCATCACGACTATTGTTGTAATAACCGCTTTCTTTAGAATTTTTCTTCTCTTTCTTTTTCTCAGTAAAGTTTCTAAATAATCGGATCCCACACTTCTCCCAAAATTTTCACATTCCATAGCCAAGCTGTCGGCATCCTTATAGCCGGGGATACTGTAAAAGAGCTTTGCGGCTTCCAGAAATTCCTGTTCCTGACGGGCGGTCTTTTTTTTCTCCACCCCTTTTTGATAGGTTAATGCCCGGTTTAACTGTAACGACTTCTCTTCGCATTCTTTTTTGCGTTCCTCTGCATCCTTATAATTTTCGATGGATTGAAACTTTACCCCAGCCTCTTGAAGTAGAGAAGCCTCCTCCGACGGTTCCTTGTTTTTTGCCAGTTCCATTTTTTCCACCGCTTCCAGATACACTTTTTGCTGTTTTTCGGCTTCACTTCGACGGCGGGCTTCCTTTGAAAGCTCTAAAGCATCCTTATACTGTGAAATACTTTCAAACTTTGCTGCCGCCCCTTCGTAGTCTTCTTCCATCACCGCACGATCCATTGCGGCCTTTGCCTTTTTGTATATTTTTTCATTCTTGTCATTTTCAAAACGTTCCAGAACTTTTCGGTTGTATTCCATAATTCTTTCCCGGCTCTCTCCCTGGGCAAACCGTAGAGCCCGAATATACTCTTTATACTCCGTTAACGGCCGATCCGCCGAAGCCGTCATCTCCTTCTCATCGGCTACCTGCAGCAACACAAAAAGTTTAAGGATGTATACCTCCGGAAGCTTTGGATCCAGTTCCAGGACTTTTTCCGTCAACTCCTCAGCTTTAGTATATTCCTTATCTTCTAATTCCAATTTGGCCCGTGTCATTAAATTTTTTACTCGTTTTTCATCATTTTTTACTAACGCGTTGAACAGTTGGCTGTCCCTTAATTCCTTCAACATTGGATAACCGCAGTGTATGCAATATTGAGATTGATTGGATATTTCCCTTTGGCATTCCGGACATTTAACTAAAGCCACTACCCTCATCCCCTTTTTACTTTCCTATTCCTATAGTAATAATTCTACAAATAACTTCCTTTTCCTCTTTTTTTGGTAATTATTTTATTGCTTTTCTTAATAATCTAAAATTTTCTCGAAGTTTTCTTGAAATCAAATCCACTTTAAGACCCTCTACTTAAAACTAATCACCCAGCAGCCGTTACAGTTTTTCATTTTAATAATGCTTTTCCGCTTTTTTCCTTTAGGTTTCTTTTGGCTGATGCACTTGTCTACGCAGCATTCCATCATTTTGAAGCAGCAAACCATTCCACAAAGTATTAATAACACCAGTCCCCATTTTTTTGTTTTCTTATCCATTGGTTCCCCTCCTATCATGTTTTTCAACTAAATTTCCTTGTCCTCCGGATCCCTTTCAACTAATTGCTTATTATATCCTTTTGATTGCTTTTAGTTTGTCCTCGATCATTATTAGTATACCCTCTGTTTTTTATCCGAAATCCGAAAATAATTTCCTAAGCGCTGATCGATCTCTTTCACTAAGCTTTTCTTGTCCTGTCCCTGAAGAATTTTTCCCACTAAGGTTTCGATTTCCTGTTGCAGGGATGGATCCCTAGGAATTTTCAAATCCATAACACTGTTGGGGTAGTAATCATAAATCCCCTTTCCCAGATTTTTCCCGAAGCTTTGGAAATAGTCTTCATAAATAGAGGAGTTTAATAATCCCAGTAAATATTCCAAGGATACTTGATCTTTGTATTGATCCTTTATGACAAGGGCATATACATCGGCACTGCAAAATAATTTCCCATGATCCAGTGCAAAACGATTCGTGGCACTTTTATAGGGGAAAATTATTTTTTTCTGTTCAAATAACCCCGGGGTCCTTCCCCACTGCAGATGATACCAAGGGCGTATCCCCCGAAGACATTCCCTCCGATTCCTAAGGCGGTCCCGATAATCCCCAATATGGTTCATGGCCTTTGGTGAAGCCTTTGGATCTTCAATGATATCCGCATAGATGAGTTTCTGATCATTTTCTTCAATTTCATACTTTAAAACATGGCGGCTTTTGATCCATTTCTTTAACAGCTCAGGTTCAATCTCTTTATCCGCGGCCTCATGATCCTTCATAATAAAGGCTTTGTCACAGCCCGTAATAATTCCTTGGAAGCTTATAGCCACTTCCCTGAGATTCATCGTGGAAAGGGATTCGATTTTTTGATAACGGGCTTTTTCGTCTTTCGAGATCAAGGTCCACCGGGCTTCGCCGAGATCGCTTTGGGACAGGGTGAAATTTGCAAAGGACTTTCCCTGAAAAACTTCTTTTAAAGGCCTTCGGATGTCCATTTTACTCTTTGGATCAAGAAATTTCCGAACCTGAAGGTTTTTTTCTTCCCTATCCCGTGGTGATTTCGGAGAGAATAGATATATTGCAGTTGCTACGCCAAGTCCTTTGAAAATTTCCCCGCCGTAAAAATCTACTATTTCCAATAAGTCTGCCCTTTGCTGCAAATATTTTCGAAGAGACTTTCCCGTTGGGCTTTCCATAAAATACCTGGAGGTAATAATCATCCCTTTTCCTCCTTGGCAAAGATTCCCGAGTATTCGTTCAAAAAAACAGTAGGATAAATCGGATTTATCGTGAAACACCCCGGGATACTCTTTTAGAAGCCATTGTTTATATGAAATTTCCAGGGTTTTATGGCCTACATAGGGAGGGTTTCCCAGGATTACATCAAACTTCTTGGAATAAAAGTCCTTTTTCTTTCCATGGTCTTCCGCTTCCTCCTCCCAGCGCCTTAAGCTGTCCCCTTTTACAATGTTTAAGGTTTTGGGTAAATGACTTAGATCTTTTAAGAGCAAATTAATGGAGGTGAGATTCACCCCGAAGCCGTCAAAATCCATACCATAAATACAGTGTTCCAGTAAATGGTTATGTAATTGTTCTTTTTTCCAATAATCAGGACCGTAACTTTTTTTAAGTTCCGGTAGCGCCTCCAGAAACTTACCGTACAAAACATCATAGGCTTTCACCAGAAAATGTCCGGAACCGCAGGCGATATCCCCCACTTTTATAAAGGGGGTTTTCACAGGATCAAAATCTTCCAAGGCTTTCTCAACAATGTATTCTACAATTTCCGGGGGCGTATAGAACTGCCCTAAGCTTTTACGATTTTTAGGATCTAAAAATTCTTCGTAGATATCTCCTAAAAAATGATCCCCCGCCTCTTTAAAGGGAAAAACTTCTTTCCTGAGCCCATGGTATAAGGACTTTACCCCCTCTTTTCCCTCTGGGGTCCAGGGAATTTCTTCAAAGGAGTAAATCTCCTGCTGCAAACCATATAACACTTCGTGTAGGGGTTCGAAAAGGTAATTTGATTCAAGCAACGGTCGGATATCGGTTTTAATAAATTTTTTGTCCTCCAGTATCCGGTAAAGCAAAATTTTATTGATGATTTCATAGGCTTCTTTTCCCGTTACAAAAACACCCTCCTGGATAATTTTTTTATTATATATTGTCTCAAAGGCTTTTTTCAACACCTTCAGCACTGCTTTTTTCATATAAGAACTCCTTTGCGGTATGTAAAATCCTGCAGATGGTCTGCTGATTGATTATTCATCGTTGTAAATCGTCCAAGAATTCTGTTATTTCCTTATCATTATATCATACTCTTCTTAGGACAATTATTCTTTTCTTATTTTTTTTACAATGGAAAAGAAGGATGCCTGCAAGGAATACAGACATCCTATTAATATATCTCCGATTATCTGGGATCCACGGGTTTCAAGTTCCATATTTGTTCACTGTACTCTTTAATGGTCCGGTCACTGGAAAAATATCCGGCCTTCCCGATGTTTCTTATGGCTATTTCCCACCAAACATCAGGCGTCTGATATAGTTCGTCGATTTTTTCATTGGCTTTGCAGTACGCACCAAAATCCTTCAGTACAAAGTAAGGATCCGCTGCACCGTTGTCTCCGAATAATAAGTCCTGATAAATCCCTCGGAAAATATCCGGGTCCTCCGGTTCTAAAGTGCCGTCTATCAGTTGCTCCAACACTTTTTTCAGATCGGGATCTTCTTCATAGATTCGATAGGGCTGATAACTGCCTTCTTTACTGATTTTTGCGATTTCCTCTTCTCTCAGTCCGAATATTTCAATGTTTTCCTTACCTACAGCCCTTTCCATTTCAATGTTTGCCCCATCAAAGGTTCCCAGGGTAAAGGCTCCGTTCAGCATAAACTTCATATTTCCTGTCCCGGAAGCTTCCTTTCCCGCGGTGGAAATCTGCTTACTGACATCCGAGGCGGGAATAATCCTTTGGGCTAAGGTAACGTTATAGTTTTCAATAAACACCACTTTGATTTTTCCCTCGATGGTTTTATCATTGTTGATCTTCTCCGCCACAGAGTGAATAAGTTTAATAATCAGTTTTGCCCGGTGATATCCCGGAGCGGCTTTCCCGGCAAAGATGAAGGTCCGGGGATGTATAACCTTTGGAGGGTTCTCTGAAATTTGATTGTATAAATGTAGGATGTGTAGAACGTTTAATAGTTGTCTTTTATATTCATGAAAACGCTTAACCTGAGTATCGAAAATCGAATCAACGTCCACTTCTATATGATTGTGCTCGCGAATATACTCTGCCAGTTCTTTTTTCTTATTCCGACGGATATCTTTCACTTTACTTTGGAACTTTTCGTCCTTGGCATAGGCCAGGATTTTTTCCAGTTCTTCCGCCTTTGTAATCCAGCCCCTGCCGATCCTTTCGGAAATCTCCCGGGCCAAGTCTTCATTGGCGAGCCGTAAGAACCTTCGATGACTGATACCGTTGGTAATACTTTTAAATATTTCCGGATACACTTCATAAAAATCTTTAAAGGTTTCTTTCTTTAAGATTTCCCCATGCAGCTCCGCCACGCCGTTTACCGATCCGGAACCCAGTATTGCAAGCTTTGCCATATGGACCCGTCCATGACTGACCACGGCCATTCGCTCAATTCGATCCCAATCGCCGGGATACAGTTCCCAAAGTTCTCCACAGAACCGTTCATTGATCTCATGAATGATATCATAAATTCTCGGAAGCAGGGATTGAATTAATTCTAGGGACCAGGTCTCCAAGGCTTCCGGCAGGATCGTATGATTGGTATAAGCAAAGGTTTTTCGTGTGATCAGCCAGGCCTGTTTCCAGTTTAAATCTTCCTCATCCATTAAAATTCGCATCAGTTCGGGAATAGCTAGAGCAGGATGGGTATCGTTGATGTGTATGGCAATGTTTTTATGAAACTCCATCAACTCTTTTCCCGTGTCTTTATACTTCTTAACAATACTTTGAATACTGGCGGATACGAAGAAATACTGCTGCTTTAGTCGCAGGTGTTTTCCTTCTTCATGGATATCCTCGGGATACAGCATCTTGGAAATAACCTCCGCCAACTCTTTTTCCGCGAGGGCGTCCACATATTGACCTTTTCTAAACAGACCCATATCCAAGGGCTTTAGGGATCTGGCTCCCCAAAGTCTCAGGGTGTTCACCAGCTTCGACTGATATCCGATTATGGGAATATCATAAGGAATGGCCTTGACGCATTGACAGTTGAGATATCGAACCTTCAAACGTTCCTCTTCATGATAGTATTCCAACTCTC
>SKRE01000146.1 GCA_007118655.1 Clostridiales bacterium
CATAGAAATTGAATATCCTTGTTAGGTGAGGCTACTATATGAACACAGTCTACTGCTCAGAAATGTGGAGACACGCCAATGGGTATAACAGGCACTACCGGATTAAGGTTTTGCTTAATGTAGATGAGGTTAATCCTCTACGTCATATAGTGTCAAAGCTCAATGAATGCAGGAAGGCCATTTAAATGGATATTTAAAGACCTTCTTCTTCTGATGAAAGAAAAGAGGTCTTTTTCTTATTCTACCAAAGAAAGGAGAGGGTAAAGTGGACCCCGGAGACAAACCTAAAACAATACATTTTGAATCAAATACAACAAAGGCACACAAATTTACCCTTACCAAAGCAGGGTAGAATAAGGAGGAATAATTATGACCGTTGAAAAATACCGAGACTTATTGGAAGAACTGATAGAAGCTCTCGATCAACAGAATAAGGCCCGATTGAAAGAGTTGTTTGACGAGCTTCATTCCTATGATAAAGCCCAGTTTTTAATGGATTTGACTCCGGAGCAGCGGGAGATGTTTAAGCATTTCTCTGATGAAGATCTGGCGGAGATTCTAGAGGAACTGGAATATGATGAACAGAGAGTATTAATTGATGAGTTGGGATTAAAAAGAACCGCAGAGATTCTTGAAGAAATGTCTTCCGATGATGCGGCGGATTTGATGGGAGAGCTGGAAGACGGGGAGACCGCAAAGATATTTGCTTTGATGGATGATCAGGAGGAAGTGGATATCCGTAAACTCATGCAATACGATGAGGACACCGCCGGAGGATTGATGACCGATGAATTTATTACCATCCCTGATACCTACACCGCAGAGGATATTTTAAATAAGCTTAGAAATTTAGCCCCGAAGGCGGAAACCGCTTATTACCTTTATGTTACTGACCCGCACCTGAATCTTAGAGGGGTGCTGTCTCTTCGGGAACTGATCGTGGCGGAACCGGAAACCAAAGTGGAGGAAATCATGTCGGAACGGGTGGTTTCCGTGCCGGCGGAAATGGATCAGGAGGACGTGGCGGAAATCATGGAAAAATACGACTTCCTTGCCCTTCCCGTAGTAAAGGATGAAAAAATCGTGGGGATCATCACCATTGATGATGTTATTGATGTACTGCAGGAGGAAACTTCCGAGGATATCTACCGTTTGGGTGGTCTCTCGGGAAGTGAGGCGGAACTTCGGGAAAGCAGTACCAGTTCTTTTCAATCCGCAAAAAAACGAATTCCCTGGCTGGCAGGCCTGTTGTTGGTGGGGATTATGGCAGGTACTATTATTGAACAATTTGAAGCAACCCTGGAAGCCGTAGCGGTACTGGCAGTATTTATCCCTATGATGACCGGGATGGCCGGAAATACCGGAACCCAGTCTTTAACCGTGGTGGTCCGGGGACTTACCCTTGGAGAATTTGAAGATAAAGGAATCTTACAAGTCATTCGCCGGGAAGCGGGAGTGGGGATTTTTATCGGTCTGGCCAATGGGATTGTGATCAGTATTATCGCCATGGTTTGGCAGGGAAGTGCGATGTTAGGTGCAGTTATCGGCTTGTCCCTACTGATTACCTTATTTGTAGCAACCCTTGCGGGAACCGTGATTCCCTTGTTGATGGATAAATTAAAAATTGATCCTGCAGTGGCTTCAGGACCCTTTATTACAACGGTCAATGACCTGATCGGACTGACCATATACTTTTCCATAGCCACCTACTTTATGGAGCAACTGATGTAGAAAACTCCCCCGCCATGGGTGAGGAGATAAGGAGGGAACAGGATGAGCGATGAACGATATGAAAGTTTGCTGGAAGAATTAATTCAATCCTTGGATCATAAGGATAAAAACAAACTGAAGGAATTATTTGATGAACTACATTCCTATGATAAAGCCCAGTTGCTGATGGACTTAACCCCGGAGCAGCGGGAGTTGTTTCACCATTTTTCCAATGAAGAATTGGCGGAAATTTTTGAGGAATTGGAATATGAGGAACAAAAAGTATTGATCGAAGAGTTGGGAGTGAAACGAACCGCTGGAATTTTAGAGGAAATGTCCTCCGACGATGCGGTGGATTTACTGGGGGAACTAGAGGAGACTGAAAAATTAGAAATTTTTCAACTGATGGATGATAAAGAAGAAATTGATATCAAGAAACTGATGCAGTATCCCGAAGATACCGCCGGTGGACTGATGACCGATGAATTCATTACCATTCCCGATACTTTCACTACGGATGATACCCTAAGGCGAATACGAAAAATCGGCCCCGATGCGGAAACGGCTTATTATCTTTATGTAGTGGATGAGAAAAGGAATCTTCGGGGGGTTCTTTCCCTTCGAGAGCTGATCATTTCCGATCCCAAAACAAAAGTGGAGGACATTATGTTTGAGCGGGTAGTTTCCGTACCTGCGGACATGGATCAGGAGGACGTGGCGGATATTATGGAGAAATACGACTTCCTAGCCCTTCCCGTGGTACAGGATAACAAGGTAATGGGAATTATCACCATCGACGATGTGGTGGACGTTCTACAGGACGAAGCCTCGGAGGATATCTATAAGTTCGGTGGTTTTTCCGGCAGCGATCAGAATTTAAAAGAAGTCAGCACCAGTATTTTTAAATCCGCCCAAGGTCGAATCCCCTGGTTGGTATTGTTGCTGTTTTTAGGACTGTTGGCAGGTAATATTATCGGCCAGTTTGAAGAAACCTTAGAGGCTGTCGCCATACTGGCCGTATTTATTCCAATGATTGCGGATATGGCAGGAAATACAGGGACCCAATCCCTAGCCGTGGTGGTCCGGGGACTTACCCTTGGAGAGTATGAAGAAGAAGGGGTATTCCCTGTGATTCGCCGGGAAGCCGGTGCAGGAATTATTATCGGCGTGGTAAACGGTCTGTTAATCAGTGTTATCGCCACCTTTTGGCAGGGCAATGCCATGCTCGGTTTGGTCATCGGATTATCCCTTTTGATCACCTTATTTGTTGCCACCTTATCAGGGACGATTATACCCCTGGTTATGGACAAACTCAACATAGATCCCGCCGTAGCCTCGGGACCTTTTATTACAACGATTAATGATATGATTGGACTGACGATTTATTTCTCTATTGCAACGTACTTTATGGAACATTTAGTCTAGCTTTTATTGAGTATTAATCCGGATTTATTGAGTGTTAATTCAGATTTTTGAGAGCGTTGATTTAGTTTTTCAGGAGTCTGTAATGATAAGGAAAGGGAGAGATGCTATGATGGACGTGAAAAACATGCACCCGGAAAAATTTCGAAAGGCCGTTGGGAAGGGAAGCTGGACAAAACCTACCGCAGGTGTTGCCCCGGGCTATGCCCAGGCGAATCTTGTGATTCTGCCCAAAAGTGCAGCCCTGGATTTTATGATCTTTGCCCAACGGAATCCGAAGGCCTGCCCCGTAATTGATGTGCTGGAAGCGGGAGTAACCCAGGCCCCCAGCGCAAAAGGTTCCGACATCCGGCGGGACATTCCGAGGTACCGGATCTACGAGAAGGGAAAAGGCCATCGGGAAGTATCCTCCATCGAAGAGTTATGGAGAGAAGATTTTGTATCCTTTTTACTGGGATGCTCCTTTACCTTTGAATCGGAGCTGATCAAACAGGGGATACCGATGAAACATATTGACCTAGGAAAAAACGTATCGATGTATCAGACCAATATTCCCTGTAAACCGGCGGGGCGTCTTTCCGGAGACATGGTGGTCAGTATGCGGCCGATCAAAAGTCATCAGATAGCCAAGGCCGTGGAGATCTCCGCAAGATACCCGGAAGTCCACGGCAGTCCCATTCATATAGGGAATCCCGAAGCCATTGGGATTAAAAGCCTGAATCACCCGGATTACGGTGAGGCGGTTCCCATGGAAGAGGATGAAATTCCCGTGTTTTGGCCCTGCGGGGTAACTCCTCAATCGGTCCTGATGAATTCCGGGGTGGATTTCTTTATTACCCACGCTCCCGGTCATATGTTTGTGACGGATATTAAAAACGAAGAGTTAGGGCGGTAAAAAAAAGCTCATTTCCTAGGAAAGATGGAAATGAGCTTTAATATATTGTTGAAACTCCCGATCAAGGGGGGAGGCGGTACGATTTTTATGAAAAACAAAATAAAAATGGCGGAGAAGCCGGACTTCTTTAATACGAAAGGATTTTAACAGGCCGTAGCGGATCTCATCGGCAACCGCATATTTCGATAAAAAGGATAGGCCCAAACCTCTTCGGACACTTTGTTTGATGGCTTCCGTGTTTTCCATGAAGGCAACGGTCTTTAATGCTTGGATCCCAAGATCCTGTTTTCCCAGGGCGTCCTCCACCAGTTTTCGGGTGCCGGAGCCCTCCTCTCTAAAAATATAAGTATGGTCAAGGACCTCCCTTAGGGGAACTTCTTCTGGCCAGGAGCTAAAAGGCTCAACGTTGGGAGTGACCAGTAGAATCTCGTCCTCCACCAGCTCCAGATATTCTAATTGTTTGTGAAAGCTTTTGGCTCCCACAAAACCGAAGTCGATCTCCCCTTTCAGGATCCCCTCCACCACTTCCTTGGAATCAAAATGAATCAGGTTGTAGGTGATTTCCTTGTACCGTTGGTGAAAACCGTAAAGGATCTCGGGAAGCAGATACTGTTCGGGAATGGTACTGCTGGCAATTTCGATATGGCCGATCATTTTTCCCTGGAATTTCGAGAGTTCCAAGGCGGCATCCTTTTTTAAGTTGATCATGGATTTCGCATAATCATAAAGGATCTTTCCCGAGGGGGTCAAGGAAATTTTCCGATTGGAACGGTTGACCAAACTGGTATCCAGTTCCTTTTCCAAATTGGCAATGTGGTTGCTTACGGTGGGCTGGGTAAGGTACAGGGATTCCGCTGCTTTCGAAAAACTTTCGTACTTTGCAATAGCAATAAAGGTCTCAAGCTGTTTGATATCCATTAATAATCCTCCTAACGGGATAATGCTTATGCTTTCAAGTATAATCAAAAAATTATCAGGATGCAAATAGATGAAACTTATTTATTTTAGATTTGGTATAAAAAAATCAGATTGATAAACCCTGTGAAATATGATAAAAGAGTACTAGAGGAAAGAAGGTGGACTTTTAATGATTAAGAAAAACAATGAAAACCTGGAAGAATTGAATAAAGAAAAGGAAGAAATACGACTTACCCAATTAACAAAAAGTTCGGGATGAGCGGGAAAAATCGGGCCGGATGTTCTGGCCGAGGTATTAAAGTATCTTCCGAAGGTAGAGGACCCCAGACTCCTTGTGGGACTGGACACCTCCGATGATGCAGCGGTGTATCAGCTAAATGAGGAAATGGCACTGATCCAGACCTTGGATTTTTTCACCCCCGTAGTGGACGACCCTTATACCTACGGACAAGTGGCGGCGGCCAATGCCCTCAGTGATGTGTACGCCATGGGAGGAAAGCCCCTGGTTGCAATGAATATTGTTTGTTTCCCTGACTGCCTGGATCCTTCGGTGTTGAAGGATATCCTGCTGGGGGGGGCGGACAAAGTCAAGGAATCCGGCGCTTTGCTGGTTGGAGGACATTCCGTGGAAGATGACGAGCCGAAATACGGACTTTCCGTCAGCGGAATGGTGCATCCTTCAAAGGTCTTAGCCAACAACACCGCGAGGCCCGGAGATATTTTGATTCTTACCAAGCCCTTAGGGCTGGGTATTATTAACACCGCCATTAAAGCGGAAATGGCTACGGAAGGTCAGTACCGGGATGCGGTGGATACCATGACCACGTTAAACAAATATGCCATGGAAGCCTTAGAGAACGTGACGATTCACGCCTGCACCGATATTACAGGGTTTGGGATTATCGGTCACGGGAAAGAAATGGCCGAAGGCAGCGGAGTTTCCGTAGAGTTTTTCAGTGAACAAATGCCCGTGATTGAGGGAGCCGAGGATCTGGCCAAAATGGGAATCATCCCGGGAGGCATGTATACCAACCGAAAATATATGGAGGGTGCCGTGGAAAATCACTGTAAAAATGAAGCTATGCTTGATATTATGTACGATCCTCAAACCTCGGGAGGGCTGCTAATTTCCATTCCCCAAGGACAGCGGGATAAAGCTTTGAAAGCCCTGGAGAACACCGGGAAAACCCCTTTTGCAGAAGTGGGAAGGGTTACGGAGAAAAAAGAAAAAGCGATATACATTTTTTAAAAAATCCCCTGAAGACCATAAGTCTTCAGGGGATTTTTTTCCGATTTTCCAGTGATTGATGCTACATAGGAAGGTTTCTTGTATTTGGCTTCTCGTTCTTTTCTATTCTTAAGATTCTATTTATATTTAATAGAGTTTACTCTTCGGATGCGGTGTATATCATACGGCTGTAGCAGTTTTCAAAGCCCATTTTCTCGTATAATTTAATGGCCCGCTTATTGTAATTCTCCACATGTAAGGAAAGGTTGCCCTCCGTTAACTGAATGGCCTTTTGAAGAATTTCCGTGGCTATGCCTCGGCCCTTGGTGTTTTTCCGGGTAGCGATATAGGCGAGGTGATATTTGGTGGCAAACTTGTCAAAGCCGAAATTTACAATCACAGCGATTCCCGAAATTTGTTTGTTGAGATAAGCCACAATCACAAAACCTTTTTCATAAGCGTTATCCAAAGCGTTATGAATTTCATCGGCGGGGTCACTAAATTCCATCAGCCAGTCATCCACCAGGGAGACGATTTTTTCATCGGATAAGAGGTTTTCCTTCCGGCTGATTTCCCGGACCTCTAAATTAGCCCGTCCGTCATTCAGAAGAATTACGTGATTGCCCTCCTGAACGTTTCCGACTTCCGCTTCCTTCATAAAACCTGCCACGGCGTAGCCGTTGGCAACGTCTAATTTAATATTTTCCAGTTTGCGGAATTTTTCCGTGTAGTGTATCAACTCTTCATCGGTGATCCCTGTGATTTTACCGCCGGTGTCATATACGGCATCCAGGGCTTCCTGGGCGGTGGAACTTTGAAATCCGATTAAATGCTTGTTGTACTTGGTGATTTTAAATCCTTCTTTACTTAAGGGAAGAATCTTGGAGCTGTTTTTCTTGTAGGATTCGAAAATCTGATTTCCTTCATTGGTGGTGCAGCTGTACAGCATGGGCAGTTTTTCAATCTGTTCCTTAACCCATAACTGTCTAAAACCTAAATGGATACCGGATAGAAGATAGCCGTAGCTCATTTGGGTAAAAATACTGGTAAGTTCCCCCTTAACCTGAGCGTCAATTTCATCGGAAATATAGGATAGGGCGGTCATATTGAGCACATTGTTTTCCAGTCCCGGATTTACATTGTACCAGTCGTTTTCCTTGGAAAGTTCTTCGCTTTTTTGAATGGACTCATGATGGTTTTTTCCATGACGCAATACTTCAATATTGGGGAATTTTAAAAGTTTGCTTTCTTTGGTTTTGCTTCTTTCCGGAAGGACAAACACACAGTTTACATCATAGTACTGAGACAGATAGGCTAATGATTTGGCTAAAACGCCGAAGACCCCGAGACAAAGGGTGGTTTTACCTACGGCTAAGGCATCTCGAATCAATAGATAAGCTAAGCGGTCCTCCCGATGTCCCGAAGGATTGTTTCCTTCCAGTTTCAAGTATATTTTTGAGATTCCCAATTCTTTTTCCAACTGTTCTGCACGAACCAGGGGGGTTTTACCCACACGGCTTTTAATCAAATATTCATCCATAATAATTCCTCCTCTTTTTTGTTTAGGGTATATTTTATCACATTGTAAGGCATCGCTAAAATTTCCGGATTTTATTATCTTTAATCAAATACCCTAATTTAACCTTGTTACACAATTTTCTCCCCGGTATTCTCCCGGCGAAGTTTTTTAATTTCACTTCGAAAAGTAAGGCTTAACCATACCACCATAAAAACAAATGCGATTCCTTCCGATAGGGGAAAGGCGTACCATACATTATTCAATTCCCCGGTTAAGGATAAAAAGTAAGCGAAGGGCAGCAGCAAAACAATTTGGCGCATAAAGGACAGGGTTAAGCTGGGAAGTCCTTTACCTAAGGCCTGAAAGGTGGTGGAGCCGATAATTGCGGGGCCCACCACGGGGAATCCGATGCTGATGGTACGAAGGGCTGCTACACCGATTTCCAGCAACTCTTCATCCCTGACAAAGATGCCCATTAACTGGTAGGGAAAGAATTGAAACAGTAAAAAGCCTCCTCCGGTGATAAAAAAAGTGATCAGCACTCCGTACTTTAAGGTTTCAATCATCCGGTCGGGATTTTTGTGTCCGTAGTTATAGCCCATAATCGGAATGTAACCCTGGGTTACCCCGAACACCGGCATAAATACGAAGGACTGCAGACGGAAATATACACCGTTTACCGCAAGGGCTAATTCATCAAGACCCGCAACGATTAAGTTCATACCCGAGAGCATCACCGAGGCTAACAGCTGCATGGTCATGGCGGGAAGTCCCACTTGGTAAATTTTCTTTAAAATAGCAATATCAAAGGAGAAATTTTCGAACCGGGGCTGGACCTTGTTGTCTCCTTTAAACATAATCCAAAGAATAAACAGGGCGCTGAGGGTTTTCGCAAAAACCGTTGCCAAGGCCGCACCCAGGACCTCCATTCTGGGGAAAAATCCAATTCCGAAAATTAAAAAGGGATCCAGCAGGATATTGACCACAGCCCCGAGCAGCATGGCCATCATGGGGGCAAAGGTGTTTCCCTGACCCCGGAGGATATCACTGGTAATGATCGAGAAAAATAATGCGACGGAACCGATCAGGATTACCCGAACATATTCCGTGGCATAGGCAATGATTTCCGGATTTTCGGAAAATCTTGCCACTAAGGGACCGGCAAAGAAGAATCCCACCAAGGCCATGATCACTCCGTAAATCCCGGAGATCACCAGGACATGTTCTGCGGTCAGGACCGCCCTATCCTGATCCCCGGCTCCCAGCAGTCTGGATATCAATGAATTTGTTCCGATTCCAGTACCCACGGAGATGGCAATCAGAATGATATGAAAGGGAAAGGCGATGGAAAGCGCTGCTAAGGCTTCTTCGCTGACCCTTGCGACAAAAAAGGAGTCCACCACGTTATAGAAAGCCTGTACGGACATGGAGATAATTCCCGGTATGGATAATTTGAAAATTAACGGCAAAATGGGATCCAATCCCAGGTCATAATTGGGGGTGATGGCTTTTTTCATGGTGGTCCTCCTTTCACGTCTTGAAAGAATAATGATAATCCTCAAAAACCGTATTTAAATAAGTCAATCTTATGTTATAATATAACAGGAATCTTTTCAATAGAAGCGGATATAAATTTGAATCAAGAAGGGGAGAAATCATGGGAGAAAA
>SKRE01000140.1 GCA_007118655.1 Clostridiales bacterium
AAAATACGACCGGCATCTTTTATAAGAGCTGGAGCGGAGGTGCGTGAAAATGGCAGAAAAAGCAATGTCAAGAGATTCGAAACTTCACAGCATGGGAGGTTTCACAAGCAAACAGGCGCTCAGTACAAAGGGTCTGACCTTAGCAGGAATGCTGGGAGCACTATCAATTGTACTAGGTATGACCCCCGTAGGATTTATTCCATTGCCATCGGGTATTAATGCAACAACGATGCATATTCCAACCATTATGGCGGCGATTTTAGGGGGACCGATTACAGGCACCCTGGTGGGTCTGATTTTCGGAGTCAGCAGTTTTTTAAGGGCCACCACCCCATTCTTTGCAAATCCCATTATTGCGATCTTGCCTAGATTATTAATCGGTGTGGTAAGCTATTACAGTTATGTGGCCATAAAAGTAGGGTTAATTGAAAAATTTAAAATGGATTCAGTTAAGGGTAAAAGCATTGCCATTGTAGGAGCTTCGGTGCTGGGTACGGCAACAAACACCATCGGTGTATTAAGTTTAATCTATGCCTTTGGATATCTTCCCTTATCCGTGGTATTAACCGTAGCGGCAACCAATGGTACGGCAGAAATGATTGCTTCCGGCGTCATTATCCTTGCGGTACTGAAATCCTTAGAGAAAAGCAGATTATTTAAGTAGGATAAAAATAAATTGAAACGCAGCAAGGAAAACCGGATCTATCGTATCCAAAACAGGTTTTTAAGACAGAGTAAGAAGGTGAACTGATGTTATTAGTGATTGATGTAGGGAATACCAATGTGGTTCTGGGGGTTTATCGAGGAAAAGAACTGATAGACTTTTGGCGTATTGGCACAGATAAAGAAAAAACTTCAGACGAATACAGTGTATTAATCGATCAGCTTTTTGGTTATAAGGGACTGGATCGGCGAAAAGTGAAGGATGTAATCATATCCTCCGTAGTTCCGGATATCATGCATTCCCTGGAGAATACGGTAATTAAGCTGTTTGGAATCAATCCCCTGGTGGTTGGTCCCGGGGTGAAAACCGGAATGAATGTGAAATATGATAACCCCCGGCAGGTCGGTGCCGACCGGATCGTAAATGCGGTGGCAGCGTATGAGAAGTATCACGGCCCCTTAATTGTGATCGACTTTGGTACGGCCACCACCTTTTGCGCCATCTCTTCCAAAGGGGAATACCTGGGAGGCACCATTGCTCCCGGCATTAAAATTGCCAGTGAAGCCTTATTTCAACGGGCATCGAAGCTTCCCCGAGTGGAACTGATCAAACCGGGAAAAACCATTTGTAAAAACACGGTAAACTCTATGCAATCCGGGATCATCTATGGATACGTGGGTTTGGTGGAACAAATTGTAAAGAAAATGAAACGGGAGTTTAAGAGCAACGGCGTAAAGGTTATTGCTACCGGAGGGCTGGCTACCTTGATCGACAGTGAAACCGATTGTATCGATAAAATCGATAAGTTTTTAACCTTAGACGGCCTGCAAATTATATTTGATCGAAATCAGGAAGAACGACAAAAGCGAATGCAGGACAAAAAAGCCAGGTGATCCTACCTGGCTTTTCTTTGAAAGAAGTTTAGCAGCCTATGAGCAGATGAAAGAGGGAGAAAAATGTTAAAGGATTTTATTCAGGGAAAGGTTCTTATGGCCCCGATGGCGGGGATCTCGGATCGGGCATTTCGAGAAATCTGCATTGAATACGGGGCGGATTTTGTTTTCACGGAAATGATCAGCGCCAAGGCCTTATGTTTCCGGGACCGGAAAACCAATGACTTATTGGCAATGGGGGATATGGAAAAGCCCTATGGAATTCAGATTTTCGGTTCGGAACCGGAAGTGATTTATGAGGCGGTAAGGATACTAAATGACCGGGATCATTCGGTTCTGGATTTAAATTTAGGATGCCCTGCACCGAAGGTGGTGAAAAACGGGGACGGATGCGCTCTGATGAAAACCCCGGAAATGGCGAAAAAAGTCATTGAAGCGGCGGTAAAGGCCTCGGTCAAACCGGTGACGGTGAAAATCCGAAAGGGTTGGGATCAGGAGCAGATAAATGATCTGGAAATTGCCCGAATAGCGGAAGAGGCCGGGGCAAAGATGCTGACGATCCACGGAAGAACCCGGGAAGAGTTTTATTCCGGCACCGCGGACTGGGAAGCGATTCGACGGGTGAAAAGCAGCCTTTCCATACCGGTAATCGGAAACGGAGACATCTTCACCGGTAAGGATGCCAAAGAGATGCTAGAAGAAACCGGGGTGGACGCGGTGATGGTGGGCCGGGGGGCCAGGGGAAATCCCTTTATCTTTGAGGATATCAAAAGCACCCTTCAGGGAAAGGAAAAACCCCCGGTTACTTCTCTGGAGTTCCAAGAAGCGATTCTACGTCATATTGAAAAAACCGTGGCCTATAAAGGGGAACACACCGCGGTCAAAGAAATGCGAAAGCATCTTGGATGGTATGTAAAGGGAAGACCCGGTGCGGCGGCTTTGAAACGGGAAATCAACAGCATTACCGCAAAAGCCTCATTAAACCAACTGGTAAAAGAGTATTTTGCTTAAATAGTGAGAAATGCTTGACAATTTAACCGGCCTATCTTATAATAGCCTCAATGTATGGTACTTCTTTGTCAGAGCACTGAGTTAATCAGTGCTTATTTCTAATAGAAAAAAAGAAGCTGTCACAATACGCCAATTTAATTTAAGGAGAGAGATTATGATTACTGAGGAAATAGTACTTACCGTTAAGGGGAGAAAGAAAATTGAAGAAGAGTTGGAGCACCTAAAAGTCGTCCGTCGAAAAGAAGTGGCGGGAAGAATCAAGCAAGCCATTGACTTTGGCGATATCAGCGAAAACTCGGAATACGATGAAGCCAAAAATGAGCAGGCACAAGTGGAAGAGCGAATCGCAAAGCTGTCCAATATTTTAAAGAATGCTAAAATTGTGGATGAAAATGACATCAATTTAGATTACGTAAGTGTGGGAACCGTAGCTACGGTTAAGGATTTAGAAGACGAAGAGGTATTAGAATATACGATTGTAGGCTCCTCGGAAGCGGATCCCTATGAGCTCAAAATTTCCAATGCTTCACCCATCGGCAAGGCCCTGTTAAACCGACAGGTCGGTGATGTGGTAGAGGTGAAAATTCCCGATGGGGTCAGTCGCTTAGAAATTTTAGACATTAGGAAATCAGAAGACTAGGAGTCAAAATCAATAAAGCAGTAAAAGAAAGGTGATGTTTGCATGACAATAGAAGAGCATGATATTAATGAGCTGATTAAAATCAGACACGATAAATTGAAGGACCTGAAAGAACGAGGGATGGATCCTTTTAAAATTGAAAAAGTAAATGTAACCCATTACAGCGGGCAAATCATTGAAGGTTTTGACAACCTTGAAGGCGAAAGCATTACCATCGCCGGAAGAATTATGGCCAAACGGGGACACGGAAAGGCAAGCTTTATTCACGTTCAGGATAAAGACGGCAGAATTCAGGCCTACGTACGCCAGGACCGGGTAGGGGATGAAGTCTATGAAATGTTCAAAACCTACGACATCGGCGATATTATTGAAATCATCGGGGAAGTCTTTAAGACCCAAAAAGGGGAAGTAACCGTAAAAGCGGATAAGATTCGACTTCTCAGCAAATCCCTGCAAGTGCTGCCGGAGAAATGGCATGGTTTGAAGGATCAGGATCTTAAGTACCGGCAACGGTATGTGGATATGATTATGAACCCGGATATAAAGAAGACTTTTGTGATTCGCTCAAAAATCATCAATGCTTTCAGAGAATATCTTAATGAACGGGATTATATCGAAGTGGAGACGCCGATCCTCAGTACCATTGCGGGAGGCGCCAATGCAAAACCCTTTGTGACCCATCACAACACTTTGAATTTGGACATGTATTTACGGATCGCAACGGAGTTGCCCCTTAAACGATTAACCGTGGGGGGAATGGATCGGGTTTATGAAATCGGTCGACTGTTCCGAAATGAAGGCATGAGCATTAAACACAATCCCGAGTTTACCACCATTGAATTATATGAGGCCTATGCCGATTACAACGATATGATGGATATTACGGAAAACATCGTTTCCTATTCCGCGGAGAAGGCCTTAGGAACTACAAAAGTACAATACGGAGATAAAGAAATCGACTTTACACCCCCCTGGGCAAAAATATCGATGATTGATGCCTGTAAGAAGTACGCCGGTGTGGATTTCAATGAAATAAAAACCGATGAAGAAGCCGTTGAAGCAGCCAAAAAACTGCATGTTGAAGTGAAAAAGGGCATGAAAAAAGGACATATTATCAACGAGGTTTTTGAAGAATATGTGGAAGAACATCTGATTCAACCCACATTTATTACCAATCACCCCGTGGAAGTATCCCCCTTAGCGAAACGAAATCCCGATAATCCGGAACTTACCAATCGCTTTGAAGCCTTTGTCAACGGTTGGGAAATTGCCAACGCTTTCTCGGAGTTAAACGATCCCATCGATCAACGGGAAAGATTTGAAGAGCAGGCGGCAAAAAGGGATTCCGGAGACGATGAGGCCCATATGCTGGATGAGGATTTCTTAAATGCCCTGGAAGTGGGACTGCCTCCAACGGGAGGACTGGGTATCGGCATTGACCGTCTGGTAATGCTGTTGACCAATTCTCCATCCATTCGAGACGTGATTTTATTTCCAGCGATGAAACCGATTGAAAGTTCAAAACCTGAAAACGACTAGACAAGAAGCCGGTGTGTTTTGTTGTACCGGTATCCTTATATTTTGATTGATCAAGGTCCCTTAGGGGCCTTTTTTACTATTTATTGATTACCGGGGAATGTCTGGAAAAAACCATTGAGGGCACTTGAAATCTTGTGGTATAATAGGAAAGACTAAATTCTGGATTATGTGATGAAATAAGGGGGAAAACTATTGGGAAAAAAGCAGAGCAAATTAAGTTTAGGGGCAAAACTGCTGCTGATTGCAGGGATGATGCTGACTTTCGGGTTGGTAGGATGCGGAGAAGAAGAGTTCACCCTAGAGGATCAGGAAGTGGAAGTTGATCCTTGGGAGGATGTGAACCCCGGAGAAATCTCCCGTTTTGACGGAGAGGCTGCACGACAGCCGGATATCAGCTGGGAACCCTACAAGGTGGACCGTAAGGTAAGAGCCGTATATTTTACAGAATATACCTTATCCAGGGGCGAAGAATATTTTCAAAGTCTTATTGAAAAAACCAATAATTCCATTATAAACGCCTGGGTGATCAACATTAAAAATGATAATGCAAACGTGGTATATAATTCTGAAGTACCCCTGGTTCAAGAAGTGGGCGCGGATATGAATATCATTCGGGATATCGATCATGTGATGAATGAACTTCGGGAAAATGATATTTACACCATCGGACGAATTGTGGCTTTTAAGGATCGAATTGCGGCTACGGCACGGGAGGATTTAGCGATTAAGGACGTCAACGGAAACGTATGGCGGGATAATAAAGGGGACGCCTGGTTAAATCCCTATAATCCCGAAGCGTGGGATTATTTAGTGGACATCGCGAAGGAAGCCGCCATGCATGGCTACAAGGACATTCAGTTTGATTACGTGCGCTTTCCCACCGACGGCAGAACCACGGAAATAGACTATGAAGGAAAAGATGAAGAAATGGAGCAGTCCGAAGCCATTGCCGCATTCTTAGAGTATGCACGGCAAGAATTAAAGCCCTATGGGGTACTTGTTTCGGCGGATATTTTCGGATGGGCCCTGGTGGAGACCGGGGGCGCCAGTGTGGGCCATCATTTAGAAACCATTGTTCCCTCCACCGATGTGATTTTACCGATGATTTATCCTTCTCATTATGGACCGGGAATTTTCGGTTTTTCCAAACCGGATCTGCACCCCTATGAGATGGTATACCAGTCTTTGGAAAAGGCCCAGGAAAGAATCGCAGCCATGGACCATGACGGTCCCAAGGCACGAATGCGCCCTTGGCTTCAGGACTTTACCGCCAGTTATTTGGGCGCCGGCAACTGGATGACCTATGGTACGGAGGAAGTGTTAACCCAGATTCAGGCCACCTATGACGCGGGAGTGGAAGAGTGGGTTCTTTGGAACTCCGGAAACAATTATACCTGGGAAGCCTTAGTGGATGCCGAGGTCCATGATTTTACCGGTGGAAACTAAAAGGATCAAAGGATTCCTGGAAAACAATTCGTGTAAATACAAAAGTCTTTTGGAGGATATTCTTCAAAAGACTTTTTTTATGGGGAAACCCTAAGGCATAAAACCGCTAAATATGGTATAATATTCGAAATATACCGGTACATATTCCCAGGAAAAATCAAGGAAAAGCAAAGGAACGTTGGGTCTTAAATAAAACCAAGACAGAAACAGGAGGTCCGAAATGATCTTATTACGGGAGATAGTGGATCCGTCAGTACTTGAAAACTCCGAAGAATTGGTAACGATAGTCGGTGCCGGAGGAAAAACAAGCACGATGTTTTCCTTGGCCCGGGAGTTAAGAAGCCTTGGGAAAAGGGTATTAGTAACAACGACCACCGCAATATATGAACCGTCGGCAAAAGAGTATGACCGACTGTACACCGGAGATAGAAAGAGTTTGACAAAGAAAATTCCTAATTTCCATAATTCCCGGAACTCCGGAGAAATTACGGTTTGGGGCAGCAAAACGGATCATCAGGGAAAGCTTCAGGGGATCAAACCGGAAGATATTGATGCGATTTTCAAGGCCCGGGAGTTTTCCTGGATTTTAGTGGAGGGCGACGGTGCCAAAAGAAAAAACATTAAGGCGCCGAAGGATCATGAACCGGTGATTCCATCCGCCGCAACGATAGTAATTGGAGTAATCGGAATGGAAGTTTTAGGAAAACCCGTGGATGAAAACAGCGTCCATGGAATAGCACCCTTTATCGAGGTCACCGGAGCAAAATCCGGAGACAAAATAGAGGAGGAAGTATTGCGAAGACTGATTTTTCATGAAAAAGGACTCTTTAAGGGGGCACCCCCGGGAGCCAAGAGGATTTTATTGTTGAATCAATGTGAGGATATTGAGATCAGAAACCGGGCCTTAGCTTTTGCTGAGGATCTTTCAATCCCCTACCTGGTAACCAGTCTTCAAAAAGGAAAAGTATATGGTGCAAAAAAATAGAGGCAGGAGGGAATCTATGATTACCGGTATTGTTATGGCAGCAGGACTTTCCCGTAGAATGGGAGTTAATAAATTGTTATTGTGTATTGATAATATTCCGTTGATCAAACGGACCTTAAGGACGATAGAAAAATCCAAACTGCAAAAGGTGATCGTGGTATACAGTGATCAGGGCGTGTTGGATGTAGTAAAAGATTATGAACGGGAACGATCGGAAAGCGACGTTTCCCTGATGAATATTCAATTGGTCTATAATCAGCATCCCGAGAAGGGACAAAGTGAATCGGTAAAATTGGGAATGTTTGAAAGTGAGACAAAATCCGAGGGCTATATGTTCTTTGTAGCGGATCAGCCCTTCCTGAACCCGGAAGTGATTAATCAGATCGTCGATGCCTTTACTGAAAATCCTGAACATATTGTGGTTCCCACCTATAACAACAGCCGGGGAATGCCCATCATATTTCCGGGGAAATACCGACTGGACCTGCTTTCGGTTTCCGGAGATAAAGGGGGGCGAAGCATCATCGATGAGAATAAGAAGCAAACCATATTTTTACCCATAGAGGATCCCAAGGTGGGAGAAGACATGGATACCCTGGAAGATTATGAAAAGGTCTGTAAAATTGAGTTAGAGAGGCGAATGTAGTATGTTCTCAGAAATTGCAGTCATTAAAAGCGGGGGAGATTTAGGAAGCGCCGTGGCACATCGGTTGGTACAGTCCGGTTTTTCCGTTATTATTACGGAAAGAGCCGAGCCCTTAAGCATCCGGCGGAAAGTCTCCTTCTCCGAGGCCGTCTATCAGCAGGAAACCGTTGTGGAGGGTGTTACCGCAAGAAAAGCCAGTAAAGAGGACCCCGAGGGGGTTTTGCAGTTATGCAGCAATGGAATAATCCCGGTACTGGTTGACGAAAAGCTGGACATTTTATCTAAGATTTCCGTAGACATTGTAATCGATGCCACCCTCAGGAAAAAAAACGTGGATATGCACCGGGAGCTGGCACCGATCACCATCGCCCTGGGACCGGGCTTTACCGCACCCGAAGATGTGGATGCGGTCATTGAGACGAACCGGGGGCATCAACTGGGAAGAATTTATTATTGGGGAAATGCCATGGAAGACACGGGAGTTCCGGGAGTGATCGACGGGTTTTCCAGAAAACGGGTAATTTACAGTCAACAGGACGGATGCTTTTATGGAATAAAAAAAATCGGAGATGTCGTAAAAAAAGGGGATCCCATCGGAGAGATCCATGATCCCGGGAAGAACCACGGTAGTAAAATCTTTGTTCGAGCACCGATTGACGGAATGATCCGAGGCTTAATACCGGAGGGCTGTTCTGTAAGCAAAGGGATGAAAATAGGCGATGTGGATCCTAGAGGAAAAATGGCCCATTACGACTTAATATCCGACAAAGGAAGAACCATCTCCGGGGGCGTGCTGGAAGCGGTGCTGCACTTAATGAATCAAAAGAAACCGGGCGGCGGAAAATGCATTGTGAAGAAATGAGTTCGACGGAAATTTAAACAAAAAGTAAATAAAAAGAACTATGAGAAGCCAAAAAGGTTTGTTGTGGGGCTTATTAATTATTAAGGATGGATATTATGGAATTACTGGGAAAAGGAGTACTTATCGGGATTATCATCGTGCTTCCGGGAATGAGCGGGGGTACCGTATTTTTAGTCCTGGGACTGTATGAAAAAATCATCCGGGATTTGGCCAGATTACAGCTGAAACCCTATATTCCCCTATTGATTGGATTAACCGGAGGGGTTTTTATCGGCGGGCTGCTGCTGAGTTATGTTTTCGAGCAGTTTCGAGATCTTAGCGCAGCCTTTTTACTGGGATGCCTGCTGGCCTCCATACGTCCGATCCTCAAAGGCCAGGGAACCAAAAATCCCGGAATTATCGGACTGGTGTTTGCGGGGTTTGTTGTGGGATACCTTATGGCAGGGGAGCCCATTGAACTGGTGGACCCGGGAGAGGCCGCCTCCTATTTACGATTGATTGTCGTCGGGGCCCTGGCCAGTGCCACCATGATTATCCCCGGTCTTCCCGGCAGCGGGGTCTTGATTCTTGGGGGAATTTATGATGATGCCCTGTTTTACTTAGGCAATTTTCAATTTTTCGAGTTATCCATTATGGCCGTCAGCGGACTGTTGGGGATTTTTGTATTGGCAAGGGGCCTGGAAAAACTCTATGCGAACCATCGAAAAGTGATCGCCTACACTTTCTCAGGACTCATTGCGGGATCCGCAAGGGCCATTATTCCCTATGACTTTACCATCGGGGTACTGATCCTGTTTGTGTTGGGCTTTGGTCTGGTGTGGATTTACGGAAACCGGGATGCGGTTACATAGAAAGGAAGGTTGCCATGACGGAACGGGTGGAAGTAGCCGTTATGATTTTTATTGGATACTTTATCGCATTTGCCATACCCACAGGGATCATCGGAAGGATGTTTTCCATTCATAGAGAAATCATCCGAAAAGTGTATCATATTTTCGGCAGCGCCTCCATGGTGCTTCTGCTGTATGTTTTCCCCGGGTGGAGAAGTGGGCTGGGAACCTTTTTAGGGCTGTTTCTTCTGGCATACATCCTGATCGTTATTTTTGAAAAGACGCCCTTTTTTAAGCGGTTCCGCATTGATCGAAAAAAGAAAGATACCAAGATCAAGCACCAGATTATCCTAGTGGCCCTTACCTATTCTTTTTTAATTATCACCTTTTGGGCCCTGGGAGGCGAGGAAAATAAGCACTTTATTTTATTCGGTGTTATGACCTGGTGTTTGGGGGATGCTTTTGCAGCGGTTGTGGGTAGATTATACGGCCGGAAAAATTTTAAGCACCCGGTGTTTGATCCCAATAAAACCCATAGAGGGTTTATGGCCTTTATCCTTCCTGCCGCCCTGGTAAACCTGGGGATTCTCATGATCTTTTACGACTTTCCCCTGGGGATCAATGGAAGCATCGCGGTTTTTTTAGGCGTTACGGGAGGAATGATTGAATTGATGTCGAAAAAAGGCTTGGATAATGTGATCATTCCCATCGGCATTACCTTTTTAGCCTACGCTGTGATTAATGGGGTTTTGCTGTTGTATTAAAAATATCTTAAGACATTCGAGGAAATTCAAGGAAATTGAGGGAAACCGATGAGTAAAAACCATGGCATTAAACGAGAAAAGGAAAGAACCTTACGAGCCGCCTGGATGATCAGTGCCGGGGCCCCTTTGGCAACGGGATTTGCTTTTTATCAATCCGGTTCGGTTACGGTTTTGGCGGATTTTTTTAGAAGAACCCTGGAATTAATGGTGTTATTTGCAAACTGGTTGATATATAAAAAAATCCTTCGAAACGAAACGGCCATAAAAAAAATCGATGAGCAAAAGTTGGAAGGCTATGCGGCCCGCGGGGTGATGGCGGTTATGGCCCTCTCCTTTTTTGTGATTTTTTTTAATGCCCTGGGTCAGTTGAGGGATCCTCAACCCCTGGGTAGAATTTGGGCGGCCATGACCATTGGAATTTTAGGAATGCTTGTGAACGGCACTTTTTGGTGGAAAAACCGGTCCTTAGCCAAAAGAGAAGAGTCCTCCATTTTTTATGCCCAATGGAAACTGTACCGGGCGAAGGCCCTAATGGATGTCACCTTGGTAATTATCCTATCCTCCAGTAAAATTTTTGAAGCCTACCCCGTATCCCTTTATTTCGATCCGGTGGGTTCCATAGGGATCTCCTTTTTTCTGCTCTATTCCAGTTACAATATTTGGCTGAACAAAATCAAACGAAACATCCGGGTTTTGTCGGAGTAGGGGATGCCCCCCGGAAAAGCCCCGTTACAGAAACAGCAACTGATAGATAAAACTTCCCAATATTCCGCTAAGGACGATCAGAATCAGATTTTTTGAGTAAAGGGCAACCACCACGGCCAGGAGGGCCCCCACAATAGAAGAGGGAACACTCTCCGTGGAAAAAAGAATTTCAGGGAAAATCAAGGCCCCCAGGGCGGCAAAGGGAATAAAGCTTAAAAAGCGTTTGATATAGGGCTGCAGGCGAAGCTTTTGCAGCAGCACCATGGGAAGCATCCGGGGGATGTAGGTGACAACCGCCATGCCAAGGACTATTAAAATGGTATTATTCATTGGAAGCCTCCTTCGGAAATAAAATGGTACCCAGGAAGGCCCCGAGCATGGTGGAAATGATAATATTCCATCCCGTGGAAAAGCTTGGGATCCAAGGGACAAAGGTTATGGCACTATGGGCAAGCACCGCGGTAAGGGCCACAACCACAATGGGAAATGAACTTTTCAGGGAGGGGACCAGCAGTCCGATAAACATCACATAAAGGGCAATGCCCATACTGTTTTGCAGGATTTCCGGCAGGATATTTCCCATAAAGAGCCCCACCCAAGTACCGGCGTTCCAGGCGGTAAAGGAGATCAGCATCAGCCCCAGTAAAAAAGAAAAGGGCAGTTTTTTATTGTCTTCGAGATTCGTCACCGAGGCCAGGGAAAAGGTTTCATCGGTAATTCCAAAGGATAAAATACTCCGGTAAAGTTTAGGGGTGCTTTCCTCCAGCCGTTGGGAAAGGGAGGCGCTCATTAAAAAGTGCCGAAAATTTAAAATAAAGGTGGTCAGGATAATTTCTCCCGAGGCGGCCCCGAGAGACATCAAATTCACCGCCACAAACTGGCTGGCTCCCGCAAATACCGTAAGGGACATCAAAATCCCCGTGATAAAAGGAATCCCTTCCGAGGCGGTTAAAATCCCAAAGGCGATGGCAATGGGAATATAGCCCAGGGCAATGGGAAGTCCCTGTTTCAGTCCTTGTACAAAAAGGGAATTTTTCATAGTAAACATCCTTTACATAGTTTTATAACACTAATATAATGCAATTATTTCTGTAATAGTGTATACCAAAAGCCTTCTGAAAGCAAACCTTTTGACTGAATTTTGACTATATGAGCACAAGGAGACGAAGAAAAATGGAAGAAAAAGATCTTGGGAAAGTTTATTTAATCATGGGCCTCGGCATACTGGGCGTTTCCTTTTCCGCCGTGCTTATCCGGTCAACCGATGCCCCTTCAACGGTCATTGCCATGTATCGAATGGTGATCACCTTTTTACTCTTTACCCCTCTGGTAATGAGAAAAGGAGGCATTCCCCTGAAAAAGATCGGGGCAAAGGGCATCGGCCTTGCCCTGCTCAGCGGATTTTTCCTGGCCCTGCATTTTGCCTCATGGATCGAATCCTTAAAGCATACCACCATTGCCTCCTCCACGGTGCTGGTGAGTCTGCAGCCCTTGTTTACCGCAACCCTGGGGTATGTCATTTACAAAGAGCGTCTTCGCCGGGGGCAAATTGTGGGCATGGGCATCGCCATCCTGGGCAGTGCCTTTATCGGACTCTCGGATTTCCTCGGCGGCGGGGGACATTTATACGGGGACCTGCTGGCCCTAATGGGAGGGGCCTTTGGTTCCGTGTATGTTCTGTTGGGCCGGGGCCTTCGAAAAACCCTGTCCAATCTGGACTATGTATACCTTGCCTATGGCAGCTGCAGTGTCACCTTGCTGGCGGCAAACCTCCTGTGGCGGACCCCTTTAACCGGCTATTCCGGAGGGGATTACTTAATGTTTTTAGGACTTGCGGTGTTCTCCACCATCGGCGGCCATACGGTCTTTAACTGGGCCTTAAAATATGTGGAAGCCAACAAAGTATCCGTAGCCCTTTTGGGAGAGCCCATCGGGGCCACGATCCTGGGCTTTTTAATCCTCCAGGAGGTTCCCACGGAAGCCCAGCTGTTCAGCGGATTGATTATCCTGCTGGGTTTGTATATTTTTATCAAAGACAGTTTCCGAAGAAAAAAAACCACCGCCTCCTTGTCTTAAATACAAGGGGCAGTGGTTTTTTTAAAGTTCCATAATCAGATTAAAAGGTTACGAAATTCCCCTGTTCAAAGACGGGAACTTCTTCGCCCGTTTCCGTAATTCCAAAGATTTTCAAATCCTCGGTACCGATCATAAAGTCCACATGGGTAAGGGAATCGTTGGCCCCTTTACGCTTCAGGTCTTCTTTCGATAATTCATCGCCGCCTTTAAGACAACTGGGGTAGGCTTTCCCCAATGCAAAATGGCAGGAGGCGTTTTCATCAAACAGCGTATTGTAAAACAGGATCTTTTGATTGGATATGGGGGAGTCATAGGGAACCAAAGCGATTTCCCCTAAGTGTTTTGCTCCGTCGTCGGTATCCAGCAGTTCTCTGAGCACTTCCTTACCCTTACGGGCATCAAAGTCCACGACTTTTCCTTTGGAAAAGGTAAAGCGAAAGTCTTCGATTAAATTGCCGTTATAGTTCAGGGGCATAGAGCTCACAATGGTGCCCTCCACGCCGTCGGCCTTGGGCAGGGTGAATACCTCCTCCGTGGGCATATTCGCAAAGAATACTTTGCCGTGGGGGCCTTTATCTCCCCCTCCCACCCATCGGTGCTCCTCGGGCAGGGCTAGGGTAACATCGGTGCCCGCTTCATTTTTATAGCGAAGGGCCTTAAAATGATGATTGTTTAAGAAATCCAGTCGTTTATTCAGATTATGCTGATGTTCTTCCCAGGCGGCAACGGGGTCCGGTTGGTCCACACGAACCGCTTGATATATGGCATCCCATAGCTTTTCTACCGCGTCCTCTTCGGATACATCGGGGAAAACTTTTTTCGCCCAAGCCGATGTGGGAATCGATGCCACGCACCACACGTTTTGATTGGTCATCATTCGGGTACGATAATATTCCAGACCCTGACTCATTACCTTTTGCTGCCGGCTCATTCTTTTAGGGTCCACATCTTTCATTAATTCCGGGTCGGACGCCGCAATGCTTAGAAAGGCCGCCCCTTGCTTGGCGTATCCCTCCAGCATGGTTTTAACCCACTCCGGAAATTCATCAAACACTTCGTCCTTGGCCATATCAAAGCGTATTTTCGAAGATTTTTCATCAATCCATCGAATCACCACTTCCCGGGCTCCGGATTCGTAGGCCTTTATACTGGCCAGTCTTGCGAAGTCCGCACACTCGATGGGGCTGTTGATAACTAAAATTTGGTCATCCTGGATGTTGATGCCGGTTCGAACCAGCAGTTCTGCGTACTTTTCCAAATTACTTTGCATAGTTTGCCTCCTTTAACGTTGATAAAAATATTTTACTACATACAGAAAAAATTTTCTATAGAAGATTTAGAAAACTCCGATGATTTAACCCCGGAGGCCTTTCTTTTGTTCCCTAATTTTGAGATAATAAAAAAAGGCTCCAAAGAGCCTTAAGAAATTATTTTGCTTCCTCAATGGCGGCAACCATGACGTCTTCCACTTCTTGCGCAACTTCCAGTAAATCGGCATTTCCAACCATGCCCATTAACTTCGTGGGCAGGGGCATGCCGATATAGGTTTGACCGTTTTTTTTGAATACTCCCACTTTACAAGGGAGGAAAAAAGCCATATCCAATTGCTGTTCCAGGACTTCTTTAGCTTTATGAGGATTGCACACCTCAAGCAAGTGGAAATCCTGATCAAAGTCAACGCCTTTGGATCGAAGGGTATCTTGAAAATTTAATTCATGCAAAACACCAAAATGATGACGGGCCAGGCTTTCCTTTATGGCTGCAATGGCTTCCGTAAAGGATTTATCCGTTGCAACCTCGTAGTTCATCTCCATTATTCAGCACTCCTTTGGTTTATAATTAGTGATTTATCATTACTGAATATATACCCTAAGAACTATTTACCTAACAGTGCAATATGAACACTTTAACAAAAGGGCATGTGAAAGCAGGGGCCCTGATACAATTAACTTCTAAGGAGGAAAACACAATGAAAATCTACATCACAAGGCACGGGGAGACAAAATGGAACAAAGAGCGTCGGATGCAGGGGAGCAAAGATTCCGCCTTAACACCCAAGGGAATCGAGGACGCCAAAAAACTGAAGGATCGCCTAACCCCGGTAACATTTGACAGGATCTACGCATCGCCCTTAGGCCGGGCTGTGGAGACCGCTGAAATCATCAAAGGAGATCGGAACCTTAAGATCGAGAAGCTTCCCGACTTTATGGAAATGAGCTTTGGAGCGTGGGAAGGAAGAACCGTAGAGGACGTGGAAGAAGCCTATGGAGACCGGTACCGGAATTTTTGGCAGGCGCCGGAAATCCATGAACCCATGGGGGGAGAAAACTTTGATGAACTCTTAGAGCGGGTGGACAGAGGATTGAAGGATATCATAAAGAAGGGGAAAGAAGAAGATATCTGCTTGCTGGTCGTCCATGCGGTGGTGATCAAAGGCATTTATGCCTTGGTAAAGGAGCTGCCCCTGGAGGAATTTTGGAATCCCCCCTTTATGCACGGAACCAACCTTTCAATTTTAGAGATCAAAGGGGATAAAAAAGAGTTTATACTGGAAGGGGACATCAGTCATCTGCAGTAAAAAAGAACAGAATCCGAAAAGATTCTGTTCTTTTTTTATACATTGGCTATTCTTTGCAGGCAGCTTGAAAAAGCTTAACCCATTAATTTCTCCAGTTCTTCCACACCGTCTTTAAAGATTTTCATCGCGTTGGATACCGGATCTTTGGTCTCCATATCCGCACCGGCTTTTCGTAAGATATCGATGGGATAGTCGCTGGATCCGCTGGATAAAAATTCTAAGTAGCGGTCCACCGCGGGCTTGCCTTCCTTTAGGATCTGATCCGTAAGGGCGATGGCTGCAGAAAAGCCCGTAGCGTACTGGTATACGTAGAAATTATAGTACATATGGGGAATTCTGGACCATTCATATTTGATTTCTTCATCAATGACCACATCGGGACCAAAATACTTCTTATTCAGTTCCAAATAGTGATCGCATAAAAACTCATTGGTCAATGCGCCGCCGTTTTCCACCCGGTCATGGATATCCCGTTCAAATTCCGCAAACATGGTCTGTCTAAAAATCGTACCCCGGAACTGCTCTAAATAGTGGTTTAAGATATATTTCCGTTTTTCTTTATCCTCAATGGTTTTTAACAGGTAATCATTCAGCAAGGCTTCGTTCGTGGTTGAGGCCACCTCCGCCACAAAAATGGAGTAGTTTCCGTAAACGTAGGGCTGATTTTTCCGGGTTAAATCGCTGTGCATGGAATGTCCCAACTCATGGGCCAGGGTAAACATGGAGTTCATATCATCTGTATGATTCAAAAGCACATAGGGACGGGAATCATAGGTTCCGGAAGAGTATGCGCCGGAACGTTTTCCTTCGGTCTCGTACACATCCATCCATCGCTGGTTAAAGGCGGAGCGGATCCCCTCCTGATAATCTTTCCCTAAGGGGGCAATGGCTTTTGTAACCATGGCGCCGGCCTCATCGTAGGTTATGGGAAAATCCACGCCGGATACGATGGGGGTGTAAACGTCATAAAGATGAAGCTCGTCCACCCCTAGTACTTTTTTTCGAAGTTCCATGTATTTATAAAAACTGTCGAGATTATCATTAACCGCTTCGATAAGACGGTCGGGAACCGTTACGGGAATATTATTCTGAAATAAAGCGGCTTCCCGGGCGGAGGAATAGTTCCGCATTTTACTAAAGAAAATATTTTTATTGACTTCGCTTTGTAACAGACTGGACAGGGTATTGATATGGCCCGCGTAAACCTTATAGTATTTTTTAAAGGCGTCCTGACGAAGACTGCGGTCCTTGGACATGAGCAAGGGTACGTAGGATCCGTTGGTTAAGGCATGGCTCTCTCCCTTGGAGTCTACCGCATCTTCAAAGGTCATATCCGCATTTAACAGCATGCCGTAGGCGTTGCCCGGGGCGTCCCCCAGCTCCCCAACCTGGGCCAATACGGATTCCATTTCCTCCGAGAGAATATGGGGCTTTTTCCGAAGAAGATCGGCGAAAAACTTTTTATAGTGGGTCAAAGACTCGTGCTCTAAAAGAGCGTCAATGGTGTTTTCATTCCCTTCAAGCAGTTCAGGAACAAAAAAAGCATTTTCTTTTTGGATTTCCGTGGCCAGTTTTTCCGATCGGGAGACCATCCCCTGATATTTGCTTTCCTTGGTGTTCTCATCCATTTTTAAACGGGCATAGGTTACTAAATTAGCCAGCTTTCGACTCATACCTTCATAGGTTTCCAAGGCGGACAGCAGGGTTTCACTGCTTTTTAGCAGTCGGCCCTTGTAAAGCAGAAAAGACTTTGCATTTTCTTTCAGGTCGATTAAAGCTTTTTCCCAGGCTTCATCGGAGACATACAAATCCCTAAGGTCCCAAAGATATTTTTCATCAATCGTTTCGCGTTTCATGGACTCACTCCTTGTAATTAATTTTATCGTATAGTAATTTTATCATGTATAAAGAATTGTTTCCACAATTTTTTGACTCTTTTACTAAATAAGGATTTCCCCGCTTTTGAAAATCAATTTCAGAGGAAGTAGTTGTATTTTTTGTATTCCCCCGGCGGTTTACTAAGAACAAAACTAGGTATATAGTATATAAAGAAAGGCAACACAACTTAAAAGAATAGGGAGTGAGAATATGGGAATCATATCTTGGATCATCTTTGGCGCCTTAGCCGGCTGGATTGCCAGCGGCATTGCGGGAGAGAAAAGAAGAATGGGCTGCGGTATGAATGTGGTCATCGGTATTGTGGGAGCTTCCATTGGAGGACTGGTGTTTAATGCCATCGGGGGAACCGGAGTGACCGGTTTTAACCTGTGGAGTCTGTTTGTGGCCGTGGTGGGGGCTGTCATCCTTCTTAGCGTAATCAACGGGCTTCGAAAATAAAAAACAGCCGAAAAAACCACTTTCAAATAATAATGGGAAGTGGTTTTTTTGCGGAAAGAACATTGACGAAGGGGAGAAGATCGGATAAGATGGAAGGGGTTATTTAGGAAAACGAAATATAATTTCCGCAGCCCAGGAAGCAAACATAGTCCTGCAGCAATCAAAGCCAGGAAGCAAACAAAACAAATAAAGAAAAAATACATAGAAAGAATTAAAGGGACCCCCCATGAATGCTAAAAACTATTTTTTTGAAAAAATAATAGATTTTAAAAAATTCCCGCGGAACATTCGTCTGATTTTTGCGGTGATTCTGCTGAACAATATCGCCAAGGGCATGTTTATGACCCTGTATAATCTATATCTTCAGGAAGTGGGCTTTAACGCCAGTTTTATGGGGGAGTTAATCTCCATGACCGCCCTGGCCAGTGCCATATTTTTGGTGCCCATCGGGTTTTTAAGTGATAAAATCGGACGGAAAAAAACCATGATCGTGGGAATCGTCTTTGCGGACATCCTGCAAATTCTTCGTGCAATTATCCTAAGCAGCAACACCTTAGTCCTGTTAAGCTTTTTGCTGGGAGGACTGAACTCATTTTTTATGGTGGCCAACGCCCCCTTTTTAATTGAGAACTCCACGAAATCCATCCGTATGAAAGTATTCAGCATCAACTTTGCCTTGATGATTTTTTCCTCCATGCTGGGAAATATTATGGGGGGCGTTACGCCGGACCTGCTCCAGGGGATTTTACATATGGATGTGGCAAGTGCCCAGCGGACCACCTTAATCGTGTCCACCCTGTTAAGTCTATTGGCATTGATTCCCCTGTTTAAGATTAAGGAACCGGAAAAGGTGATTGAAAAGGGGAAAGAAAGCCTGTTAAAAAGCCTAAGGAACATAAAAAACAGCAGCATCATTTTAAAGTTCATTTTTGCCAATGCTCTGGTAGGCTTCGGCGCCGGTCTTTTTGTGCCCTTTTCGAATCTGTATTTTGAAAATCAGTTTCAGCTGCCCACCTCCACCATTGGATTTATTATGTCCCTGGGCCAGGCCAGCACCGTAATTGCCATTTTGCTGGGACCCGCCCTAAGCCGTCGTTTCGGCCGGGTGAAAACCGTGTTTTATCTGCAGATCCTGTCGGTGCCCTTTATGCTGGTCCTGGGGGATACCCGGATTCTTTCCCTGGCGATTTTCGCATTTCTGATCCGTCAAGCCATTATGAATGCCAGCAATCCCATTACCTCGGCGGTAATGCTTGAGGAAGTTCCGGAAAATCTGAAGGGCATCACCAACAGCTTAAACCAAATGGTTTTTCAACTGGGTTGGACGGTTTGCGGACGGCTCAGCGGAATTATTATCGACAACCACGGTTACGATTTGATTTTCTATCTTGCGGGAGGGCTTTATGCCACCTCCGCCATATACTACTACTTCATGTTTCGACATATTGACAAACGGGTTCCCGCTGTGGAGGCCCTGCCCTCGGAAGCCGGATAGGGAGAAAGCCGGAGTTAATATTAAAAAATCCGGGGTAAATATAAAAAAAGCCTTCGGCATAGGCCAAGGCTTTTCAATTTATCCGTGGTGAAGTTATTACTTTTTCTGATGCTTTAAGAAATGATCCACGAAGTCTTTGGTCGTAAAATCCTTAATCCCGGAAATATCCGGGTCCACGGACTTGAAAAAACAGCTGGGGATTTCTCCGGCCTTAAGATTTTTCTGAATGCAGGGGTCGCAGCCCCTTGGATGATTCGAGGGGTGCAGGGTACAACTTATATCTTCACAGGTGCAAAAGTGGCTGGTGGGTTTCATAGCATTTCCTTTCATCATCGGCATGGGGTAAAAAAAATATCTGGCGCACCTGAGAGGACTTGAACCTCCGGCCTGCGGTTTAGGAAACCGTTGCTCTATCCAGCTGAGCTACAGGTGCAAACAACCATAACAATAGAATATTTGAAAAACGGAGATTTGTCAAGATGAAGTGAAATCCAAGGGAGCATAAGGTTTTTGGTGAAAAGGTTTTAGGTATTCTGCAAAAAGTGGTATAATAAAGTGTTAAAACATTGATTTCTATTAAAAAAAGAAAAATCAGCAAATCCTTAGAGGAGGCAGTTGCATGAATGAACTATCCTATATCAGCATTTTCGTCGGGCTTATCCTATTTTTCGGAATGGCAGAGCGGCTTCGACTACAGCGTAGAATCAAAAAGATTCCTAATCGAATTCTTGTCAATGGAATTCGGGGCAAGTCCACAGTAACCAGACTGTTAATGGGCATACTAAAAGAAGACAATATTAAAGTAGCAGGAAAAACCACGGGGACGATGCCCCGGTTGTTTTACTGGGATTCCGAGGAGGAAATTGAAATTATCCGGAGTCTTCAGGGCCCCAATATTTCTGAACAGAAATGGGTGGTTAAGGAAGTCACCAAGAAAAAAGTGGAGGCCTTAGTTACGGAGTGCATGGCGGTGAATCCTGATTATCAGACAACCTTTCAAAAGAGGTTTGTTCAGTCGAATATTACCGTAATTACGAATATTATTGAAGATCATCTGGATGTTATGGGACCCACCCTGGATCAGGTGGCGGAAGCCTTTAGCGAAACCATTCCCCAAAACGGATACCTGATCATGTCTCCCGGTCCCTATGAACAGTATTTTCGAAAAAAAGCAAAGAAGAAAAAGACCAAAGTGCTTATTGCAAATCCTGAGGCAGTGACCCAAAAAGAATTGGATCGATTTTCCTACATGATGTTTCGGGAAAATGTGGCCATCGGCTATGTGCTGGCGGATTTACTGGGGATTAACCGCAGTGCGGCCTTAAAAGGAATGGTGGAAGCCCCCGTGGATCCCGGAGCCTTAATCGTTAAAACCTTTGGAAGTAAAAAAGACCCGAATCACTTTTTCAACGGGTTTGCAGCCAATGATGCAACTTCCACAAAAAATATCTGGGAACGAATCCAGGAAGAATACCCCCATCTTCGAAGAAAAGTCATTCTTATGAATTGTCGGGATGACCGTGTGGATCGGACAATACAATTTGCCACCGAGGTGCTGCCTCATTTGCATGCGGATCAGCTGATTCTGACGGGCAAAACCGTTCGCCCCATTGTAGAGGCTTTTGAAAATAAAAAAATACCCGTGGAGGAATTGATTAATTTTGAGAACAAAAGACCGGAAACGGTCATCAATTTTCTTAAAGATATTCCGGAAAACACCATGGTGTACGGTATCGGCAATATTCATGGAGGCGGAGAGGAAATTGCCCAGGGGATAGAGGAACTGATGACTTATGGAAAACCTCAAGAGTTCAAGAATTTCCAAGCGAAATCTCGGGATAGAAAAGAATCAAAAGAGAATATGAGAAAAAGGAGTGTTACCGCCCATGTTCGGAACTGACTTATATATTGCGATTGTCGTAGGCGTTATTATTTCATTGATTTACGCGGAAAAAACCGGCATTGTACCCTCGGGACTTGTGGTTCCCGGGTATTTGGCCTTAGTGTTTGATCAGGTGTATTTTGTTTTGGTTGTGGGAGTGATCAGTCTGCTTACCTTTCTGATCGTTACCCAAGGCCTGGAACGGGTGACTGTATTGTACGGACGGCGTAAATTTGCCGCCATGCTGACGGTGGGAATCTTATTGAAATTAGGATTTGATTTTCTCAGTCTCACCCCCTTTATCGTCCTGGAGCTTAGAGGGATCGGCGTTATTGTTCCGGGACTTATAGCCAATACCATTGCAAAACAAGGGGTGCTGCCTACCTTTTCCTCAACTTTTTTATTATCCGCAGTTACCTTTGGGGTGCTCACGGTATACCAATTGCTGTAAGAGCGATGAAAGGAGTTTATTATGTCTAAGAAGTTAACGAAGCAGGAAAAACGAATGCTCACGCATCAGTGGCATCAAAAGAGAGCGGGTTTCCATGCAGTAGTGTTATTGATTGTCCTCGGCATTCCATTCTTAAGCCATCATTGGATCTTCAGCTCCAGTGCACCGGAGAGTACCCGGGGAGAGGATGTGGAATACCGCATCAGCATGGTAGGGGATATGATGATGGGTCGACATGTGGAAGAGCACGCCCTGATGAATGATTTTCATATTGATTATGTATTTGACTATGTCCGACCTTTTTTCGAAGAATCGGATTACGTTACGGGGAACCTGGAGTCTCCGATTATAGATGCGGAGGATCCTGAAATTGAAGCGCAAATGGAAGATTCGGAGCTGCGCCATAAAGATATTCATCTTCACGCCCTTCCCTGGGCCATCGATGCTTTGGAAGGAGCCCACTTTAATTCCGTATCTTTAGCCAACAACCATTCCCTGGACTTTGGGGATTTATCTTTGTACCAAACCTTGGAACACTTTGAGAATCGGGAAGTGGAGATTTTGGGAATCGGCCACGGCCTGGATCTCTCATCCCGACAACAAAATGAAGGGCTGCTGGATTCCTCCAGGATCTCTTATTTTGATATGGATGAAAACCTTCGAATAGCCCTCATCGGCATCACGGATTCCTATGTACGGGGATTTGACGCCAGTGAAAATGTAGGGGGCGTCTTTACCAGTCCCAATATGGATATCCTGGGGAGTCGCCTGATTCATGCCAAAACCCCGGAATCCCAAGGGGGCGGCGGGGCAGATATGGTTATTGTCCACATCCACTGGGGCGACGAATACCAGGTGCGGTACAATGAAGACCAGCAAGTGGACGCCCAGTTTATGGCGGATCACGGTGCGGATATCGTAATCGGACATCACCCCCATGTACTCCAGTCCGCCAGTATTGTGCAGGGAAGAGACCCCGTAAATGAGGATCAGGACCATGAAACCCTGGTAATGTACAGTCTTGGAAATTTTGTGTTTGATCAGGGCTGGACCACCACGAAGGAATCCACCATCGCACAGCTGGATTTCCTGAAAGACGGATCAAAACAGCTGTCCTTTGTGCCTATGTGGATTGAAAATGCCACCCCGAGAGAGACCGAAGGGCTATTAAAGGCCTATCGGGACCGTCGGATTTTCCGGATGCTCAGCAAAGATCTTGACTCCGATATTTACCGTGTGGAAGGCGGAAGATTAGTGGTTGATCTGGATAAAACCAATGTGCTTAAAGGAGGATCCCTCCATGATTAAATACCGAAAATATTTAAATGCTACCTATGTCCTGTCAGCAGTTATTTTTATTTCTCTGCTCAGCTGGACCTATCTTGAAGCGTCAAATCAGGAAGAGACCTCCCGGGAGTTTAGAAGGAATCAGATCACAACTCTGCGAGCCGACGATGGAATCTCTGCGGAAGCCCGGGAAACAACCATGGAAATTGAAGAAAAAGCCGCCAGCAACCGGCAGGAAACCGAACCGGATTACTCCATCGATTTTTATGGAGTCAGTGCCATGCATCCCTTGGCGGCAGAAGTGGGCATGGAAATTTTGGAAGCCGGGGGTAACGCCGTGGACGCCGCCATTGCCGTTTCGTTTGTGTTAAATGTAGTAGAACCCTACGGCTCGGGTATGGGCGGCGGAGGAGCTTTGGTGCTCCATGACCCCGAGGCGGGGGTCTACAGTTATGACTACCGGGAGATCTCTCCCTTAAGTGCCAGCTCCTCCTGGTCAGGCCCGGAGCGGGGAATGGCGGTTCCCGGTATGGTCATGGGAATGGAAACCCTTCACCGGGACCATGGAACCATGCCCTGGGAAGAACTGCTGGCCCCTTCCATTAAGATTGCGGAGGAAGGGTTTCGAGTAACGGAAATGTTTCATATACAAGCGATCAACGGTGCCCGTTATCTAAAGGAAGGGCCCATACAGGAACGATTATACCCCGACGGTCACCCCATAAGAACCGGAGAATTGCTCGTAATGCCGGAGCTTGCGGAGTCTCTTAGAAAAGTGCAGGAAGAGGGATCCGAGGTCTTTTATGAAGGGGAAATCGGCGATGCGATCCGTGACCGCACAGGCATGACCCGGGAAGATTTATTGGAATACGAGGTAAACGTAGATGAGCCCGCAAAAGGATCCTTCCGATTTTATGACGAATCGGAAGAGCGGTGGCGGGAACAGACCCTATACGGGGCAGCAAACCCCACCTCCTCCATTGTAACGATCCAGGCGCTGCAAATGGCCAGTCAATTAGATTTAAGCGAGTACTATCAAGAGGCGGATATTGAACGGGGATACTCCTTGGGAGATCTGTTGATGGATGATTCCCTACAGGGAGATTACATCCATTTAATGAATGAAATTGTTCGGGTAACCTATGAGGATCGCCTGGAAACCATTGGGGATCCCAATTTTGAAGAGGTGGATCAGGACGAGTTAACCTCCTTGGAATATACGGAAGAACTGTTGTCGAAGGTTCGGATGGAGCCGGGGAATGAACCGGGGATGTCGGAAATTGAATCCCTCTTTGATTCTCCTGCGGAACGAAGGGATTCGAAAAACACGACCCATTTTGTTATCGTAGATCCCCAGGGACGGATGATATCCGTCACAAATACCCTGGGAGAATTATTCGGAGCCGGTATTGAAGTAGGGGGATTCTTTATGAACAATCAGTCCAGAAACTTCAGTGATGAGCCGGATTCTCCGAACTTCTATCAGCCGGGAAAACGGCCCAGAACCTTTATCTCCCCCTTAATTCTTGAAGAGCACGGAAGGCCCGTATTAGGTCTGGGAACCCCGGGTGGAAGACGGATTCCGACCCATGTGTTCCAAACCGTAATGCAGTTTTATTTCGGAAAAGACGATATGGGAGACCCGGTCGATCTCCAGGACGCCATTATGCGGCCGAGATTTTATTTTGAGGGTTCATCGATTTATGTGGAAGCAGCCCTGGAAAATGAAGTGCTGGATCAACTGCGTCAAAAGGGATGGTCGGTTCGTACGAACACCTCCAGTATATTTTACGGGGGCATTCAGGCCTTAGGGCTTGAAACCGATGCTAACGGAAATGTAACAAGCATTTACGGCGGCGGCGACACAAGACGTCGGGGAACTTGGCAAATTAAAACCTGGGACAGGGAAGAATAAGCAATAAAGAAAATCCTTAGAGCAATGACTCTAAGGATTTTTTGCAGGAATTTTCAGCATCGATGTAGAATTACATAAAGAGAAGGATCAGACAATATAATAAGGAGGGAATGATCATGGCTCGAATTTACGGAAAACGGATTGTGCTTCGGGAATATCAGGATGAAGATTTCCGATACATCAGAAAATGGGTAAATGACCCGGAAATTACGGATTACTTATCGGATATTTTTCTATATCCCCATAGTATGAACACCTCGGAAAACTTTTTAACCTATATGATGGAGGGGAAAAATGAGAAAACGAAGGGCTTTGTGATCGGGGATGTACAGTCGGGGAAATATCTTGGTCAGATCGATCTTTTCAATATCGACTGGAAAAACCGCTCGGCAGAGATCGGAATTGTGATCGGAAACCGGGAAAATCTAAACAAGGGCTATGGTCGGGAGGCCATTGCACTACTCCTGAATTTTGCCTTTAACCGAATGAATCTCCATCGGATCGAACTGGAAGTTCATGACTATAACCAGCGGGGCTACCGTTGTTATCGGAGCTGCGGATTTAAAGAGGAAGGACGGCAACGGGAGGGGCTCTTCCATAAGGGCAAGTATCATGACAAAGTCCAAATGGGCATACTGAAAGAAGAGTTCAATGGATTGAATGAAAAAAGGGAGGAAAAGCAGTAAAATAAAAAAATAATCAATCGAAAACGGGGTATAAATAATAGTAGCCCTATCATAAATGTTTGCAGGATGTCGGATTCGGGTTCAGGGAAAGGAGCGGTGAGGGAATGTTGTTAGAAAAAGTATTGTTGTGTATGGACTTTTCTGCCCCAGCGCAGAAGCTGCTAAAATGCATACCGGAACTTCAAAAATCAGGGTTGCATGAAGTCGTGGTCCTTTATGTAGTCGACATACACTCTACGGCAGCACTGGATGTAAACCTGGAGGAAAATATTGAACAAAAACTGCAAAAGACCCAAAAATCCCTTCAGGAGTTGGGACTTGCCGTAAGCACAAAAATTGTGAGGGGAATTCCCAGCGAGGAAATTGTCCGTGCCGCGGGGGAAGAGAAGGCATCATTGATTTTGCTGGGCTCTCATGGAAAAGGGTTCGTTAAGAGCCGTTTCCTGGGCACCACCACCTTTGATGTCCTTAGATTATCGGACACTCCTTTGTTAATCGAAAAATACTTAGAACTGGATGGTGGAGAATTACAGGCATACTGTGAAAAAAAGTTTTCCAAAGTGTTGATTCCTGTGGATTTTTCCGAATCCTCCATCGATATGATTGAAGAAATCAAAGAAGTCCAAGGAATACAGGGGGTTATTCTGGTCTCCGCAATAGAAAAGAGCGAGAGTCACCAGGAGCTGGAAAACAGGAAAAAAGAGTGGAAGGAAAGACTGGAAATTATGGAAGAGGAATTTATCAACCTGGGTTATCAGGTAGAGAGTCATGTACGGGAAGGCACGGCCTCACGAAATATTATGGAGGTCGCAGAGGAACAGGAGGCCACCCTTATAGCCATATCCACCCGGGGAACCGGAGCCATTGAAGGGCTCCT
>SKRE01000047.1 GCA_007118655.1 Clostridiales bacterium
TGCTCCAGGGCCTGACCGACGGGCAAAAAGCCCATATGGCCTACGGCCTGGGAGAGGCTCAAAAATCCCGGCAAACCATGATCATCACCTACACCGAAAAAGAAGCGGTAAACATTTATGAGGATCTGCGGTTTTACCGGGGGGAGCAGGCGGCCCTGTTTGAAAACCGGGAGATCATGTTCTACGAAATGGAGGCCTCCGATAAAAAGAGGGAAAACCGCCGGATCGAGATTTTAGAGAAGCTTCTTCGGGGGGAAGTGACCACCCTGGTACTTTCGGTGGAGTCCCTCTTGTTAAAACTGCCGCCGAAATCCCGGTTTGAGAGTCTGAAGGTTCCCTTTGAAGTGGGAAAGACCGTGGATCTGGAGCAGCTGCTGGAAACCTTTGTACAGCAGGGCTATGAGCGGGCGGAGCGGGTGGAATATCCGGGAGAGTTCAGTCTTCGGGGAGGCATCATTGATATTTACCCCCTGTCCGAGGAGGATCCCTACCGGATTGAGCTCTTTGACGACGAGGTGGACTCCATACGGTCCTTTGACCGGGGCACCCAGAAGTCCATCGACAAGGTGGAAAAGATCACCATCTACCCGGCGGATACCCTGCTTGTGGAGCGGGAAAACCTTCCCGGGGTGGCGGAGAAACTGAAAAAAGATCTGCAGAAGATGAAAAAGCCCTTGACGGAAAGCGCCTTTGAGAACCTGGAAGAAAAGATCCTCCATCTGGTGGATCGAATGGAAAATCAACAGGACGTTACGGGACTTCGGGAGTATCTGCCCTATATTTACGACCGGACCTGCTGTTTGCTGGATTACCTGGAACCCGACGCCTTAGTGATTTTAGATGAACCCAACCGCCTGCGGGACCGAAGCAACGGGCGGACCACGGAGTTCGCCGAGAGTTTTCAGAATCTTTTAGAAAAAGGGGAGGTTCTTCCGAAACAGGGAGAGCTGTTGTTTCAGTACCCGGAAATCCTGGAAAGACTGCAAAACTTCCCCCTGGTAAACTACAGTCTGCTGCCGAAGGTGCACCGGGATTTTAATCCCAAAAGCATTGTGAACTTCATCACCCGGCAGGCCCCCTCCTTCGCGGGACAAATGGAGCGGCTGGTCAAGGAAATCATCCGGCTGCGGCAAAAAGGGTATAAGACCCTGCTGCTTCCCGGCAGTAAGGACCGGGCCCTAAGACTTCTGGAGCTTCTTCGGGAGCGGGGAGTGTACGGAGAATTTGTGGTGGCCCCCCGAGGGGACATTCAAACGGGTGAGGTCCTGATTTTAGAGGGCAGCGTCAGCCGGGGATTTGAATATCTCGATCACAAATACATCATTCTGACGGATCTGGAGATCTACGGCGTCCATAAACAAAAGAAAAAGGCGAAAAAACGCCGGGACAGCGATACCCGGACCCTGAAAAGCTATGTGGACTTAAACGTGGGGGACTATGTGGTCCACGAAAACCACGGAGTGGGAAAATACCTCGGCATCGAAGAACTGAACGCCGCCGGGGTGGTTAAAGACTATTTAAAAATCAAATACATCGGCACCGACCATCTCTACGTGCCCACGGATCAGATGCATCTGATTCAAAAATTTGTGGGAGACGACGACAAACCCCCGAGGCTCAGCAAGCTGGGGGGCGGAGAATGGACCAAGCAGAAACGAAAAGTCCAAAGCGCCGTGGAGGATATTGCGGAGGACCTGATCAAACTCTACGCCAAGCGGGAGGAAGCCAAGGGACACGGTTTTTCCCCGGATTCCCAGTGGCAGCAGCAGTTCGAGGATCTCTTTCCCTATGAGGAGACCCCGGATCAGCTGACCTCCATTGCGGAAGTGAAAAAAGATATGGAAAAACAGCGGCCCATGGACCGCCTCCTTTGCGGAGATGTGGGCTACGGCAAGACGGAAGTGGCCATTCGGGCCGCCTTTAAAGCGGTGCTGGACGGAAAACAGGTGGCCTTTCTGGTCCCCACCACGATTCTTGCCCAACAGCATTTTAATAATTTCAAAGAACGTTTCGACACCTTTCCCGTAAAAGTGGAGATGCTCAGCCGATTCAGAAGCGCAAAGGAACAAAAGATCATCCTGGAGGACCTTCGGGCGGGGAATGTGGATGTGGTGGTGGGCACCCACCGGATCTTATCGAAGGATTTAAAATTTAAGGACCTGGGACTCTTAGTGGTGGATGAGGAGCAGCGCTTCGGGGTGAAACATAAGGAAAAGCTCAAAAGCCTGAAGGAAAACGTGGACGTTTTGACACTGACCGCCACCCCGATTCCCCGGACCCTGCATATGTCCATGATCGGCATACGGGATATCAGTGTGATTGAAGACCCCCCCGAGGAGCGCTCCCCCGTAGAGACCTACGTCACCCCGGAGAACGAATCCCTGATTGCCGATGCCATCTCCCGGGAACTGGAGCGGGACGGCCAGGTATATGTAGTGTACAACCGGGTGGATACCATTCACTCGGAAGCAAGACGCGTCCAGGAGTTAATCCCCGAGGCCCGGGTGGAAGTGGCCCACGGGCAAATGCCCGAGGGAAAACTGGAAAAACTGATGATGGCCTATTATCACGGAGAAATCGACGTACTGGTGTGCACCACCATCATTGAAACCGGCCTGGACATTCAAAACGTCAATACGATCATTATCAAGCATGCGGATAAACTGGGGCTTTCCCAGCTCTATCAGCTTCGGGGCCGGGTGGGACGAACCAACAAACAGGGGTATGCCTATTTGATGTATGAGAGGAACAAAGTCCTCTCGGAGATAGCGGATAAACGATTGAAGGCCGTAAAGGAATTTACGGAATTCGGCTCCGGATTTAAAATTTCCATGCGGGATCTGGAAATTCGGGGGGCGGGGAATATCCTCGGGGCCCAGCAGCACGGCCATATCGCCTCCGTGGGGTATGATCTGTATGTGAAGATGCTCTCAGAAGCCCTGACGAAGTTAAAAGGGGAGGCGCCGGTCATCGAAAAGCCGGAAACCACGATTGAAATTCCCGTGAATGCCTATATCCCCAAGGATTATATTCTAAACGAAGGCCATAAAATCGAGATCTATAAAAAAATCGTCTCCATTGAAAATCTGGATCACCTCTACGCCATTGAAGAGGAAGTGGAGGACCGCTTCGGCGACCTTCCCATGGTGGTGCGCCACTTAATGCTGATCGCCTATTTAAAAGCCCTGGGAAAAGAACTGAACCTGGAGAGCATCACCGGCAGCGAAACCGAGATCAAGCTGAAATTTCGCCAGGATACCCGGCTGAATCCCGAAACCATTGGAGAACTCCTGCACCGATACAAATGGACCCTCAGTTTCCACGGACAGAAGAATTATTATTTTCTCTACAAACCCAAAGGGAAAGAGCCCTATGACCGGTTAAAGGATCTGCAGGAAATTATGGAAACCCTGCAGTCCCGAAAGTAGCAACCCGGGAGAAACGGGGCGCATGGGAGAGGCGCTAGGGAGGCGGATGTCAGGGAGAAACTGCGCGGATGACAGCAGCGCTTTCCCGGGGTAGAAACCCGGCTCCGGGCAAAGAGGGTTTTGTAAATATTAAAGTTGCGGTATAATAAGAGGAGTTAAGCAGTTTTTAGGATGCAGAGCAGATAATTAAGTAAAGGCTGCAGAATATGGAGAATGAATGAACAAGCGAAACATGGAGAAGGAACAAGCAAAACGTTGAGGGGGAAAGTTGATGAAAAATGTAAAAATCGGGGTACTGCTGTTGGCGCTGTTGATGGCATTTGCCTTAATCGGTTGCGGAAGTAATGAGGAGGAAGAAGTAAGTGAGGATGCCATTGCGGTAGTCAATGGTGAGGAAATTTCCAGAGAGACCTTCGAGCAGGTGCTGGCCATGTATCAGGTGGGCTATGAAGCGGAGTTTGGGGAAGATGTCTGGGAGATGACAATTGAAAGCGGAGAGACCGTACTGGAAGCCTTAAAGCAGGAAGTATCCCAGATTCTGATTCTGGAAAGACTGGTGATCCAACGGGCGGAGGAACAGAATCTTTCGGTTTCGGAAGAGGAAATTGACGCGGCCATGGAACCCTATATGGAAGATCTTGCCTTGGTGGAACTTATGGAAGACGGAACCCTGGACGAAGAATTTATTCGGGGACAGCTGAAAAAAGAGTTGTATGCAGAGAAGTATCAGGAATGGTACCTTAGTGAAAATGAAGTAACGGAAGAGGAAATCGAGGAATTCTATGAAGCAAACAGCGACATTTTTGATGTTCTTCAGGTCCAGGCCAGACACATCCTTGTAGAGGATCAGGAACTGGCCCGGGACTTGATTGACCGGATCCAGGAGGGCGAGTCCTTTGAAGAGCTGGCCATGGAGTACTCCACCGACGGATCCGCAGCGGGAGGGGGAGACCTGGGTTACTTTGGACCGGGACAGATGGTTGCACCCTTTGAAGAAGCCGCATTTTCTCAAGAAGTGGGAGAAGTATCGGAGGAACCGATCGAGACCCAGTTCGGCTACCACATCATTTTAGTGGAGGACCGGATAGATGAAAGTGAGTCTCTTGATGACGCCCGGGAGAATATTCGCAGCCACATCGGAAATCAGCGATTCCAGACCCATATGAGCGAACTTTTTGAAGAAGCGGAAATAGAACGGACGGAAGAGCTGTAGGAGGTAAGGGGAGATTATGAAACAGGAGACATTTTTAAAAGGAGCGGCGGTGCTTGGCGCCGCCGGTATGCTGGTAAAGATCCTGGGGGCCTTCTTTCGAATTCCCCTGGGCAACATTATCGGATCCGACGGGATGGGATATTACCAGGTAGGCTATACGATTTACAACTTTTTGCTGGCCTTTACCGCCGCGGGATTTCCCACGGCCATCTCGAAACTGGTGTCGGAAAAGCGGGCCCAGGGCGACTTTCGGGGAGCCCATAAGGTCTTTAAGGTATCCTTTCGCCTGCTGTTCGGTTTAGGGGCGGCGGGCATGTTCATCATTGCGGGATTTGCAGGATTTTTGACCAATACCTTCTTCAGCAACCCCAATGCCTATTTTGCCGTGCTGGCCATGTCCCCGGCAATCTTTTTTGTATCGATCCTGGCTGCCTTTCGAGGCTATTTCCAGGGGATGAAGGAGATGAAGCCTACCGCGGTGTCTCAAATCGTAGAACAGGCCGCCAGGGTAACCCTGGGTCTGTCTCTGGCAGTGATCATCATCTACATAGTAGCCGCCGATGTTCAGTACGCCGCCGCCGCCGCATCCTTTGGGGCCGGCGCCGGAGCCATTGCAGGAACCGTTGCCATGGTAAGAATATATAAGAAACGAAAACCGGGGATTGTCCGGAGTTTTTCCCAAGGGGAACGAATCCAGCCGGATTCCGTACCCACCATTATCCGAAGCCTCTTAAAAGTAGCGGTGCCCATTGCCATTGGGGCATCCGTGGTGCCGATGATCAATATGTTCGATACCTTTTTGGTGGTGCGCCGTCTGCAGGACATCGGATTTACCTATTTTGAAGCCAACAGTTTATACGGACAGCTCCAGGGAATGGCCAACACCTTAATCAATCTGCCCCAGGTACTGACCGTGGCCATTGCCGTAAGTTTGGTCCCCGTCATTTCCGAGTCCTTTACCCGGGAAGATTATGACAGTGTGAAATCCGATACCCAGTCCGCCATACGGGTAGGCTTTTTAATGGGCCTTCCCGCAAGTATCGGCCTGTTGGTACTGGCAGGACCGATTATGTCCCTGCTCTACCCCAATGAGCCCGCAACCGCGGGACAGGTCCTGTTTGCCCTGGCCCCGGCGGTCATCTTCTTAACCCAGGTGCAGGTGTTAACGGGAATTCTTCAGGGTCTGGGAAAAGCCCATATCCCTGTAAGAAACCTGTTCATCGGAGCTTTTTTTAAGCTGATCATCACCTATATCCTGACGGGCATCCCCGCAATCAATGTTCGGGGGGCGGCCATCGGAACGGTCATGGCCTATGCCATTGCCTTTAGCTTAAACCTTTATGCGGTCAAACGGGAAACCCGGGCGAAAATCAGTTTTCGGGTCATCGCCATGCGGCCCATCCTGGCCGCCGGCGCCATGGGGATTGTGGTCTTATCGGTTCACCGACTGCTCCTCGGTGCCCTGGGCAACTCCTTATCCACCGTAATTGCCATTCCCGTCGGGGGCGTGGTGTACCTTTTCATGCTGATGATTACCAGAGCCGTTGGAAAAGAAGACTTTGACCTGCTTCCCAAGGGGGATAAACTCTTTAAACTCCTCAACCGTTTGGGACTGATGAACAAGAAAAGGTAAGGAAATATTGAAAACAGGAGGTTTTTTTATGGGGAAAGTTGACAGCAAGGCGGATAAATACTATAATATGAGTAATTTAGAGGAATTAATGGACGCCCTTCGAGGAAAAGGGGGTTGTCCATGGGATCGCGCCCAAACCCATGAAAGTCTCAAACCCCATTTGATTGAAGAGGCCTACGAGGTCCTGGAAGCCTTGGAGGAAAAAGATGATATTCTCTTACAGGAAGAATTGGGAGATTTGTTGCTTCAGGTTCTTTTTCACAGCACCATCGCAAAAGAACAGGGGCGGTTTCAGCTGAAAGACGTGATGCAGGGCTTAGGTGAAAAAATTGTATTTCGTCATCCTCATGTATTTAAGGATCGGACAGCGAGTAGCGAGGGGGAAGCTATAGAGAGCTGGGAGGATCAAAAGCAAAAGGAAAAAAACATCACCTCCACCGCCGAATCCATGAAACTGGTACCAAAGCATCTCCCCGCCTTAATGCGGGCGGACAAGATCCAGGGGAAGGCCCGTCGAGTGGGCTTTGACTGGGAGGATCCGGAAGATGTGGTCAAAAAAGTGCACGAAGAGCTGGGAGAACTATTGGAGGCTCAACGGCAAGGGGATCCCTCGAAGATTTTAGAAGAGGGAGGAGATTTGTTATTCTCCGTCGTAAACCTGCTGCGATTTTTCCAAGTGGAACCGGAAGGGGCCTTAAACGGCACCACGGACAAGTTTATTCGAAGATTTGAATCCGTGGAAAAAGACGCTGTAAAAAGCGGCAAAGCCATGAAAAACATGGACCTGGAAGAGTTGGAAGAGCTGTGGCAACAGGCAAAAGAAAAAAAAGTTTAGTTTTTTAAAAGAAAATTCCACAAAAAGAAGGATTTTCTAGATTTTCATAGAATAGGTTATTAAAGAAGGCAGCAATTAAATTTATATTATAAAAGGAGGCAATTTTTAATGAACAAAGCTGAATTAGTATCAAAAATGGCAGAAAAGAGTGACCTAACGAAGAAGGACGCGGAAATCGCGTTAAACGCATTCATGGAAACCGTAGAAGAAAGCTTAGTAGGCGGTGACAAAGTACAATTAGTTGGATTCGGTACTTTTGACGTAAGAGAAAGAAAGCCTCGTCAAGGTAGAAACCCAAGAAATCCTGAGCAAGTAATCGAAATTCCTGCTTCAAAAGCTCCGGTATTCAAAGCTGGTAAAACCTTAAAGGAAAAGGTTAACAAGTAGGCAGTACTTAGAACACAATAAAAACCAGGCCTTTAGGACCTGGTTTTTTTGTACCTTTCTTTATATAATGAAGAGCACGCGGGAAATTGACATAAGATTTCCCTCACTGACCGTTATTGTTGAAAGGATTTGTTAAAAGGAGTGCGTAAAAAATTGATAAAAACCATTAAAACCAAAAAAGCCGGGAAAGTCAGGAAAGCCCTTGGAATCATGTTGATCATCCTCTTGGTGGCCGGAGTGCTGATCGGATGCAATGAAAGCATTGCAGAGTCCGAAGAAGTTTCCGGAGACAATGCTTCGGAAGAATCCTCGGAAAGCCGGGAAGCCGAGAAAACCACCTTGGAATACGACGAAGACACTTTAGAAAGCCTACATACACTGGATTTGAAGGACAGCACTTTAGGCGTTGCCCTAAGCCGGGCAATCACCCTCACTGCAATTAAAGCCCCTGAAATTGAAGACCAGGAGGCGGAGCGGGCAGCGGAAGAGGCATCCGGGGAAGATGAAAAAGAAGAGGATGCTAAAAAAGAGAAGGCTGAGAAAGAAAAGGAAGAAAAGGCTGAAAATACAGCCGCCTCAACGAAGGAACCGGAGTCAAAGAGCGGCCAAACTGCGGCGGCTGCATCCGAGCCGGAACCGGAGCCGGCCCCGGAGCCTAAACAGGAGCCCGCATCCAAATCCGAACCGGCCCCGGCACCAAAGCCTGCGCCGGAACCGGAACCGGAACCCGAACCGGAACCGGAACCGGAGCCGGAACCCACACCCTATAAAGATTTGGACCGGGAATACAATCGAATGGTTCAGTCATCTACGGTAAGACAAAGCATCGAACAGGAAGTCGTATCAAAAATTAATGCAGCGAGAAAAGAACGGGGAGCCTCTCCCTTGAAAGTAGCCAGCGAGCTGACCAAAATGGCACGCATCAAGTCTACGGATATGTCTGTTCATGACTATTTCAGCCACACCTCTCCCATCTATGGCAGTCCCTTTGATATGGCCAAGTTTTTCGGTATCCGACTGCGCAGTGAGAACATTTTCAAAACCACCGGAGGAGGATCCGCCGATCTGGTACACAGCCGTTTTATGGACTCCGAAGGACACCGGAATAATCGTATGAACAGCAGTTTCAACGAGGTCGGCATCGGCATTGTGGTTACCGGCAACGGCTTTTTCGTAACGGAACTGTTCCGCTAGCCCGAGGACGCATGGACAAGAACCCCGGCACCAAAAGAATTTCTGCTTGAAAACAGGATAAAACGGGTACAAATGGACTACATTACCATGTTTTAAAATCATGATTCTATTTCAAGGAGGAAAATCCATGCAAAAAAACCTGATTATTATTTTAGTATTATCCATTTTTATTTCCCTGTTTGCTATATTAAATGCAGGAGCCGTACCGATCAATCTGTTTTTCACCTCATTGGAAATCTCTGTGGCCCTGGTAATTTTAATCTCCGCCACCATCGGTGCCGTCATTGTGTTTTCTTTGGATACCGCATCCAAGTATCAGTACCGGAAAAAAATTAAGGAAACTCAGAAATATGCGGAAAAGCTGGAGAAAGAAAAAGAAGAGGTGGAAGAAAAAAACCGCTGGTATGTAACGGAACTGGCCCGCCTCCGGGAACAGAATTTAGAACAGATTCTGGAAAAGGATTCCGCCAGGAGTCAGTTTGATAAAAATTCCAATGAAGAAAAAGATGAAGCGGCCTTTGGAAAACCCCAGGGATTAAAAGACCGGTGGAATCAAATGAAAGGCGGCAGCAAAGATTCGGAAACCAA
>SKRE01000058.1 GCA_007118655.1 Clostridiales bacterium
AAACTAGTGTTCTATTTATACCCACTTTACAAGGTCAAAACCACCGATTCATCTCCCACCTACGCTCTCACTTTGTGAGCAAGGAAGGCTAAGAGGAGGGAGACTTCTCGGCATTGCGGTTCAATTTCATGCTCTACAGGTTTTTATTGCTGCCTCACAGCAGTTCATCAAAGGGGTAGAGCAACCCGCGCATGATTTTAATCAACATCCCTTTATACCACGGGACGGATTCTATTTCTGTCTGTTCCGCCTCAAAAGAAGGTCCTTCTTCACTGTAGGGAACACTTTCCCGGACCAGACCTCCTATTTCTTCGGTTAATTCTTCGGCAAAGGATCGGCTGTCGATCACTACCATGCTTTCCGTACTCAAAAACGCACTGCGGGCATCCATATTAAAAGAACCCACCAGGCTGATCTGCTGATCGAAGATATAGGTTTTCCCATGTACCGATCCGGGGCCGTCGTACTCAAAAATCTGATCCGCATGAAAGGCGATTTCATCCCGATGCTTTAAATAGCCGGCGATACCGAAATAATTCGGGGATGCGGCCTTGGAATTGGTTAGAATAAACAGTTCATTTTCGGTCCGGTCATGATCGATATGCTGCATCATCCTATCACTGGGTATTACGTAAGGGCTTTGAACCACCACGGACTGTTCCGCCCCTTCAAAGAGCTTCGATAGTTTAATAAGAATTCGGGGCTCTTTTTCAATCCGATCCAGAGAGTTTGTTATCAAGGTGATGCCCTTAGTTTCATGGAATTTCCCTTCCCAATCAATCTTTTCCGGAAACTTATCCCGGTGTTGCGCTTCTATTTCACGGCGAAATTCCAGCAGTTCGGATGTTTTTCTTTCAGCGGACTCTTTATGTCTTCTTGGGACTTGATGATGTTTCTCCTTTGCATATCTGCTTTGCCATAGACGACCAAAGTACTTTTCAAAATCCTCAAGAACACTATGATTCCCCCGCTCAAAATGAGATCTTTCTATCAGCACCTCTCGATCCTTTACAACTTCATCCTCATAGGCGTCCAGAAAATACTTATCCCCAATATTTCTTCCCCCGATCATGGCATAGGTATCATCAACAATCATAAACTTATCATGCATGCGATTGTTCAGTGTCCATGGCTTCAAAAGATCCAGGGGTTCATAAAAGCGCATATTGATATTCGGATGATTTACCAGTGCCCAGTATGCCGACCGGTTGCTCCGACCCAGATTATGAAAGATCCCATCGAAAATCAGCTGCACCTCCACCCCTCTATTTGCAGCGGATAAAATTGTTCCATAAAACAGATCGCTTGCTATGCCCTCATGGACGGAAAAATAGGCGATTTGCACACGCTCTTTTGCTTGATCGATAAGATGAAGCTTGGATATACCGGAAAACATGGAATCCTCCAATAATAGCACTCTGTCCGGCCCGGTCTCTTTACCGTAAAATTTTTCAGGATCCATATCCCCGGAGTACAATGGGGAATCCGCCGTGGCAATATAAACCGGCAGCATAAAACCAATTACCACATACACCAAACAAACCGATAGCATAAATGCTGCCCTTCTACGTAGACGTTTCTTCATAGCAATCCTCTCTCAACAATCATTTCCCATTTCCCGGGTTTTTTCATCCTACCATTTCCAGATGAACTCATTATGAACTTCTTGTTACTATTCACCCTCTTTTCGGTACAACATCCCCCGATCATCATTTCTTAGGCGTAAACCGTTATTGATAAAAAATCCCCTTAGGCTACACAGCTTATAGTTTCACTGTCTATCCAAAGAGGATTTGTTATTTCTTACTTCTCTTCAATTCCTGAAACCTTAATTTGTACCTCATGCTCTTTCAATAATTCTAAAAAGACTTCCATAAACACTCCCGGTTCATATACCCGGGTCGTTACCTGTCGAAGGCTATTCTCACAATCGATCATACCGCCTTTGTAACCGGTCTCTGTGTAATGAATACCACAGCTTGGACTGCCGTCTATTCCGATCAGCTCCACAACCTCATAGTTTTGCCTTTGATATTCTACAATTTGATCAACCACGGGCTTTAACATCTCCCTGCAGTGATTTCTGTAGGCGGGATAGTTATATTGATTTTTCGTCATTCCCCACCGATCCATTCCTAAATAGGTAATCTCGGGACAGGGCAGTTGAATAATCCCAAGATCCTCCTCCACCACTTTTTTTAAGACTTCTCCATGGTGAGCAGAGTAATTCGCCAGTCCTTTAATCTTTGAATTCACATTCAAAAGACAATGGGCCAATACTACAATTTTTTCACTTCTCTTCATTCTCCACCACCTACTCTAAAATATTCTCAACAGCATTTTTCAGGAAGCTAAGATCATACACTTCTTCAAAGGGGATTTCTTGTTCAATAATGCCCTCTTCCATACTAAAAGCAACAATGGTTTCATGACCTGCCTCCGTAATCATTCCATCAGGATTTAAGGAAGGTCTTAAGTAGCCAATCTGCTCTGGTGTGATTCCTCTTCCCTGAAAATGCTCGCTTGCCACTTCAACCACTTCTTCGTCTGATGCCTCTTCCAACCAGGCCATTGCTTTTACTATCCCATTGACAAAAGCTTGCACCTCATCGGGATTGTTTTCCACATATTCCTTAGTTCCAACGATAATCGAGGACTCATATCTTGAGGTTCCGTAAATTTCATTATGTTGCTCAGAATCTGATACATCAACAAGAATATTAGCATTGATTGCCGCTGCTTCATCTTTCGCAGTGGACCGAAGATAAATCGCTGCCACATGACCATTCTCTAAGGCCCCTAAAGATGCACCATAATCCATTTGTGCCCACTCCACATCTTCTTCGGTCATACCGTGTTTTTCAAGAATAGCCACCGCAAAGGAATAAGGAGCAGAACCAGGCATGCCGGCAAAAATTGTCTCCCCTTTTAAATCCTCAACGGATTCAATTTCTTCCGCTCCGATGAGCATGTAGGGTTTATTCTGTAACGTAGAAAGCAGAATGGTGGACTCCAGTCCTTGATCTTGGGCTCTAAATACAGGCTCCGTACTTAACATGGTAAACTGTGAACTTCCCGCATGCATTGCCTGAAATGCCACCGGTCCGTCTGTGGTTGTGGTAAATTCCACTTCCAAACCTTCCTCTTCAAAATATCCAAGAGTGTCTGCCAGGTACGCCTGAATCCAAAATTCACTTCTCAGCTCTGCAACAATAATTTTAGTTAATTCCTTATCTCCTTCTTCTTCATTTTCTCCTGCAACGTCCTCATCAACTTCTTCCGATCCTTCATTGTTCTGAAGCTCATCCTCTCCGCCACATCCGACGGCTATGCTTAAAACCAGAAAGGATATCAATAAAAGCAATAATATTTTTTTCATACAAACGCCTCCTATAATTTTTTTTATTTATTTTAAACCCCACACTTATAACGGCTGGTCAAAATCAGCCGGCGCTCTCCATCTTAGAAGAACCCTTTCGAAGATCTTTAAAATGCCGTTAAAGATGATACCAATCAAAAATAAGATAAAAATACAGGACATCACTCTTTCCACTTGGAAAAAGGAGGTGGAGTAGGAAATCATCCAACCCAGGCCGGCACTTGCCCCCATATACTCCCCTACAATGGCACCGATGAGAGAGGCTCCGAGTCCGCCCTTTATCCCTGCCAGAATCCACGGAGCCGTGGCAGGAAGATATACTTTATACTTAATTTGAAAGGGAGTTGCTCCCATTAAGCGGATAGAGCGGACGATGTTTCTGTCCACATCCTGAATCCCTCCATAGGTACTGAAAAATACTAAAAAAAACACTAATAATCCTGACATGATAATTTTCGACTCAATGCCCAGTCCAAACCAAAGGACAAAGATCGGAGCAAGGGCAAGCTTTGGAATTCCATATAAACCAGTGATGAGCGGCTCAAAGACTTTCGCCAGGGTTTGGGAAAATCCTAAAATAAATGCTACAATGATTCCTGATACACTCCCAAAGAATAAGCCCCATAAGGTTGCTTTTAACGTAACACTGGTATGTCTCCACAGAAGTCCACTTTCATAAAAATCGATCAAATCCGAATAGATCCCTGTAGGCTGGCTTGTGTAAAAGGGATTTAGCCAACCGATCCGTACAGCAGTTTCCCAAAAAAGGATCAGGATAATAAAGCCGCTTAAACGGATTCCCAGTTCCTTGGCGTTGGTAAATATAAGATTCAATGCTTTTATCATTTTTTCACCTGCATTTCAACTTCGGACTTCAAATCTTTCCAAATCCCTTCGTACAGCTGAAGGAAGCGGGGATTAAACTTCAGTTCTTCCGGATCTCTCGGTCGCTTCAGATCGATATGGTGGGTGCTTTTCAGTTTCGCCGGTCGCTGACTGAGAATAAAGATTCGATCTGCCAGGGTGATGGCTTCCGTTAAATCATGGGTAATAAAAACAATGGTCCGCTGATTTTCACTCCAAATCTTCAACACGTATTTTTGAAGGATTTCCCGTGTGAAAACATCTAAAGAGGCAAAGGGTTCATCCATAAAAATAATCTCCGGTTCAACGGCTAACACCTTGATGATATCCACTCGTTTGCGCATTCCTCCTGAAAGCTGATGGGGATAGGCATCCTCGAAACCTTCCAGTTCTGCTTTTTTGATAAGTTCCATGGCTATTTCCCTGCGTTTTTCCTTCTCAACGCCTCTTATTTCAAGACCCACCTCGACGTTTCTCCGTACGGTTCTCCAGGGTAACAGGGTATCGGATTGAGCTATATATCCGATTGAGGAATGGACAGAACTAATCTCCCGGTCCCGCAGTCGTATACTGCCTTTTGTTGGTTTTATCAGACCGGACATGAGATTGAGAATGGTGCTCTTTCCGCAACCGCTGGGTCCAACAATGGCCACAAACTCATTTTCAAAAACCTGAAAATCAATACCATTCAGTACCTTCGTCTCTTCTTTCTTTTTTGAATAAAAGCTGTGATGCAATTCCGATACTTGAAAAACCGGCATGTTTTGATGTGGATAATCCATAATAATCACTTACTCTCATTTAATTATTGTAATCCTTGACTACCGCTAATATAATTCTACTATTACAATAAAATATTATATAGGAAGTACATCGGTATAGGAAATTGATAAATTTTATACAATTTTCGTTTGCCATAATCTTTTACGATAGATCCAATCATGCAATGCTTTTTCCTACCCATGAATCATAGATCTGAATTTGTTGGGTCAATTACCTAAGAAAGATGTTTCCCTTAGCGATGCAAAACAGGAAAAAACATACCTATACTTCAATATTGATAAAAAAATATTGATAAAAAAAAGTCTTGCCAAAAAGAGCAAGACTTTTAATCCTAAACATGCAATTTTTCGACCTGACGATACCGAAATTCATCTATTGTCGTCCCATGATTTGGATATGTACTGGTCCCAATACTGGCTCCGACCTGACATTTGTTTCCGTTAATAATAATGACTTCTGTTACTCTATCCAGGACTCGTTTTGCGATATCTTCAATTTGAGCTATGGTTACATCTTTAATTAACAAGATAAATTCATCTCCCCCTGCTCTCGATGACATGTCCGTAGATTTTATATGACTACTAATTTTTTTGATAAAATTTGCAATAGTTCATCTCCGGTTTTATGACCGTATTTATCATTAATTTGTTTAAAACAATCTAGATCAATGAACATTATTGCAAAAGTACTGTGATCTTTCTCCGTCTTTGTTATGTGTGCTTCCGTTGCAGTCATAAAGTGACGTCTATATGAAAAAACGTTTTTTTCGCTCTACACGTTTGTATTGCTACCTCTCAAACTAACTGTTCCTCTGTGAGCAACTGATGGAACTTACTCATTGATGTTTACTCTGTACTCCTAAGTATCTGAATTTTGAGAGATAAAATCCTGTATGCGATAATAAAAACTTTACATATGAAAAATAAATTAATTGTTATTTTTTTGATTAAACATGATCCTTCCGGGTAACAATAGGTTCCATAATAACGTATACCCGATTAGCCAGACCCGAAGCTTATTAAGGGCTTTCAATATTATAAGCCATTAGAATATTGAAAATGCTGCCGTGAAAAGGGGGGTGAAATAAATGGTTTAAATGCATTGTGAAAATTGGCGTGGAATTTAGGGGTTGAATTTAAAAGGAGGATAAACTTACATGAGTAATCTTTATGGAAAATCATTTAATCGCAAATTAATTAGCACAATCCTTATATCGTTATTAATACTATCATCATTTTCTTTGGTATTTGCCGGTGTAGAACAAGCAACTTCTGAACCTGTAGAAGGTGCAACTCATGAGTTAGTATTGCTAACAACAAACGACATTCACGCTTACGTTATGCCCTATGATTATCTAACAGATACAGACGATGCAAGTTTTGGACTTGCAAGAACGGCTACATTAGTAGAAAAATTAAGAGCAGAATATGATAATACATTATTAGTAGACGCTGGAGATACGATCCAAGGAAGTATGCTTGGAGAAATAGAGGCAGAAGTACATCCTCTAGAACCAGGCGAAGTACATGCAGTGATTAAAGCAATGAACGCAATGGGCTACGATGTAGGAGCAATAGGCAACCATGAGTTTAACTTTGGTCTGGACTTCTTAGACAATGTTGTAGCAGGAGCCGAATTTCCAATGATAGTAGCCAACGTTTATGACGCTCAGACACATGAAAACAGATTCACACCTTACGTAATTCAGGAGCACGAAATCGATGGGGATCCTGTTAGTATCGGTTTTATAGGATTTGCGCCACCACAAATTATGCTTTGGGATAGACTGCATTTAGAAGATGAAGTATATGCTGAAGAAATAGTAGAAACAGCAGAAAAGTTTGTTCCACAAATGAAGGAGGAAGGTGCAGACCTTATCGTTGCGTTAGCCCATACCGGTATTGATATAGGTGATAGAACAAGTGAGAATGCGGCATACTACTTAAGCTTAGTTGACGGAATTGATGCCATGGTACTCGGTCATTCTCATGCCAGATTCCCTGGTGACAGCAGATACGATGACATTGAAGGCGTGGACAATGAAAAGGGGACCGTCAATGGAGTACCGGCAGTAATGGCAGGAAGCTGGGGTAGACATCTGGGAGAAATTAAATTAGATCTTTCCTATGACGATGGAGAATGGGAAGTATTCGGATCTGCATCAAAAGTCCATGACGCAAGAAATGAAGCACCAAAGCAAAGTATAGTTGATCTAGTAGAAGAAAGACATAACCTGGTACTTGATTACATTAGGACCCCCGTTGGAAAATTAAGCAGTGAAATCAACGCATTCTTTGCTAAAGTAGCTGATAACAAAGTAACTCAACTTGTCAACCAGGCACAGCTTTGGTATGCAGAAAAAACCCCATTAGAAGCAGAGTATGAAGATTTGCCCGTACTTTCTGCTGCTGCACCATTTAGACTGCAGACCCAAGTAGATGCAGGCGACATTACAATAAGTGATGTAGTGGATATATATATTTATTCAAATACATTACAAATAGTGAAAGTGGATGGAGAGGAGCTTGTTGGCTGGTTGGAGAAGTTAGCAGAAAACTTTAAGCAAATTGATCCAACAGTAACAGAAGAACAAAATATATTAGCAGATGGTTTCCCTGCATTTAACTTCGATCATATTGAAGGGATCGAGTACAATATCGACATCACCAAGCCGGTCGGAGAGCGTATTGTAAACTTAACCTATGAAGGCCAACCTGTTACAGATGATATGGAGTTCCTTGTAGTAACCAACAACTACCGTGCCGGGGGTGGAGGAGACCATTTAACAGATGCTAATATCATACATTCATCCTTACAACAAAATAGAGAAGTAATCATCGATTACATCAGAGAAGAAGAAGAAGTTGATGTTGAACTTACCAACAATTGGTCTATTCTTCCGGTTGAAACTGCAGGAGACCTAGTGTTTGAAGCCCACGAGAATGCTAAAGACTATTACGATGCAGTAGGCGTTAAAAACGTAAGTCACGTAAGGGATAACACCTACAAGCTGGATTTTGAAACGGTACCGTCAGAGCTACCATCAGTAGAACTACTGCGTCCGGACCGCTATGAAAGTGTTCAGCCAAACGCAACGATTCCATTTAGGTTTGCAACTTTGAACCCAGAGGGCGAAGCAGAAGACATGGAAAATATAGTAGTAAAAGTATTAGACGGAGAAGAAGAAATAGCAGTATATACACAAGAAGGCAGAGGGGCAAGTGCAGTACGGTCCGTTGGTAAAGAAGGAGAATACATGGTGAATATAAATACGAGAGCACTGGGGTTAAGCCCAGGGGTTTATACAATAGCCATTGAAATTGAAGGAGAAACAATTTACTATACAACAATAACCCTGGAAGCACAGGGTAGGAATAACGGAAATGGCAGAAATGCTGCATAACTCACAGAGGGCCGGTTCGTTTGTGAGGTGTTAAAATGAAAAAATCCACTATTGATTATAAAAATCAATCAGTGGATTTTTTCATTTTTTCGCTCTATACCTGCCGTCCCTTTATGAGGTCCTCTGTGAGATTTATCGTTGCTTCAAAGGGAACAATGGCGCAGTGCCCTTTGCAATAGCTTTTAAGGTATCTAAATCTTCATTTGTCAGTGTCAGACCCCCTTCTTCGATTTTAACTGCCCATTTAAACGACTCAAAATCCCCTGGGGGTATAATGATGTTCACCCCTTGAGAGACGGAATAACTCACTGCTTTTCTCCAGTCACAATGACACCCCCAAAAGCAATTCTTGAAAGTTGTTGCTCAAAAATCCTAATTCTTTTCATGGAAGTATACCTCCTTATACTATTTTTCTAACACATACTCATTAGGTAACTCTTGTGTGACGGTTCGGTTGTGAGATTTTTAAACAATAACAACATTACTTTAGTTCATCCATTAACTTAATTCCAGATAATTGAACTCTAAACGGTGACTTCAAATATATATCAGGAAATCAACTGTCATACTTTCTCCATTAAATAACTGGATTCATCCCTATACAAAGAAGAATCCTGCAACTACGGAACCTTTAGACGGTTTTTGGTTTCACTGATTTCCCTATACCTCACATGGTAAGTTTTTATGTAAGCATACGGATTCTTTCCTTAAGCATCTTTTTCATCAACTCTAATCGATTCTCATCAAATTGTTCATCTTTAGCTGCTATTTGATAAGAGACCATGGTTGCTAAGCGATAAAGTTTATAAAAATTTA
>SKRE01000085.1 GCA_007118655.1 Clostridiales bacterium
ATTTTACCCCACAATCGGTGAAAAAACCAGTAAAATAACAAAAAAATAAAACCGCCAATTCACCTCCCACCTAAACGCAGTAGCGTTTTGAGGAGGGAGTCCTCTTGGCTAATGTGATAGAAAATCCGTTTCTTAGCAATAATCGTGCCAAAAAACGAATAAGGAACCGCGCATTCATGCCTGCTGTAATTCCGACTGAATCATTATATTATAGAATTAAGCAATATTCTAAAAAAATATAAAGGAGGGTAATCAGGATGAAAAGATTCATCGCAGTCAGTATGATCATTACCAGTTTATTTATGGTGCTAATTGGCGGAGGGATGGGAACAAACGGTAGAAAAGGGGATGACGGGTTGATTGAATGGAACAGTTTGCCAATTGAAGAAGAAGTGGCGGGTAAAGAAGATGACGGGCTCATTGAGTGGAACGATTTTACCGTTGAGGAGTATTCATAGTCGGCTAAGCTTTGGATTATGGCATTAAAAGAAAGGGAGGGAGGAGATTCCATGAGATTTATTACTAAAGGATACCATCATAATCTAAAAGACAGTTATACCAACTTGTCAGATGTTGCTACGGGAAAAATTCACGGGAATGTCTTTTCTTCCATGACAAAGGAAGGGATCGGAGAAAAAGACACAGTTTTGGAATACAGGGGGATTATGAGCGGAGAACAAATTGGGATTTATGGAAAACAAATTGACATTAAATCGGGTATTGGAAGTTTGATTTTAGAGCATACCTTAGAGACGATCAGCAGCCGTTTTGACGATCAGCTGAAGCATTTAGAAAATGTGGAGTATTACAGTGTAGCTATTGGGAAAGCTATGGATCTGGGGAATAATGAGCTGAAAACACTGGGCTTGGCGGCGAAAATGCATGATGTTGGTAAGGCTTTTATCGATAGGGAAATATTAAATTCCCCAAGAAGACTTACCAAAGAAGAAATGGAAGAGATTAAAAAACATCCTGAAATCGGATATTGGTTGCTTAAAGCCGATAAAAGATACCGAAAGCTTGCACTGTACGTTCGACATCATCATGAGCATTGGGATGGACGAGGTTATCCGGGGGGATTAAAGAGCGGAGAAATACCACTGTTTTCAAGGATTATTGCCGTGGCTGACGCCTATGACGCAATGACTACAGAACGAGTGTATCAGAGAATAAGAAGTCGGGAGAAGGCCATCCGGGAATTGATTGACCATTCCGGAAGCCAGTTTGATCCCAAAATTGTAAAGGTTTTTGTGGAGAAGGTTTTAGCATAGTTCAGGTAACCTTCATCGAGAGCCTACAACTACTAAGAGGGAGCGTTTCTTCTTAGTAGTTTTTTTTTGCAAAAATAAAATGGAAATATAAGCCGCACTACAGGAATCCTAGGTTAATGCATCTATTATATTGGGGGAAAAAGTTCCCGGCGCACCCGGGGCTTAATAAAAGGGAAAATTTCGAATATAGATAAAAAAAGAACTTCTCCTAGCGGGAAAGTATTTCTTGAAACTTCTGCGGTTCAGCATATAATAGATAGGGTATGTAAAAAACAACAGTAAAATTTGTGTTTAAGAAAAAGAATAAATGGAGGATCGGATTATGTTAGGAATAGAATGGATTGAATGGGTGGGTTATTTAGCATCAATACTGATTTTAATCTCCCTGTTAATGAGTTCGATTGTAAAACTTCGGTGGATTAATTTGGCCGGGGCGGCAATATTCGCAGCCTATGGATTTATTATCGGAGCCCTGCCCGTGGGAATTATGAACTTAGGGATCGTGATTATTAACATCTATTATTTAAGGAAAATTTACGCACGCAAAGAGTATTTCCAGATGGTCCCCGTGGATAAAGGCACCCAGTATTTTAATTACTTTTTGGATTTCTATCGGGAAGACATTGAAAAATACTTCTCCCACAACAATTTCAAAGCGGAAGAGACTGGGATAGGACTTTATATTTTAAGAAACCTGGTACCCGCAGGGGTTTTTCTTGCCACGGAGGAAGATCAAAGCACTCTGAGAATTCAATTGGATTTTGTGATACCCGAATATCGGGATTTTAAGATCGGAAACTATATTTTTGAAGACCGAAAGGACTATTTTTTGAATTTAGGGTATAATACTTTCCATAGCTACGGAGTCAATAAAAAACATGAAAATTATTTAGAAAAAATGGGGTTCAAAAGAATTGATAAAGAGAAGAATTTGTTTGAGAAAGTGATTCAGTAACATTCAGAGGAGGAATGAGCAAAATGTTAAAAGATTGTGTGGTCAGTTACTATCTAAAAGGGTTTAATTGAGCCGAAGCGATGTTGCTGGGCAGCAATGAGTACTATGAACTAAACCTTAATGAGGAAACCTATAGAATTATGGCGGGTTTTGGCGGAGGACTGCATACCGAAGAACTCTGCGGGGCCCTCAGCGGAGGGGTAGCCGTTATGGGGGTTGTATTTTCTGAGGAAAAAGGGTATGAGAAAGATAAGATAAAGGCAGCAACCAAAACCTTTGTTGAATCATTTAAACGGGAGTTGAACTCCATAAACTGTAAAGAGATTAAGGATGTTTATCGGAAAGATGACATTAAGTGTTCCCCTGTAGTGGAAAAGGGCGCGGAAATCCTTGAGAGGATTATAAAAGAATACCATTAAAAACAATTTGTCGGAAGCAGCTTTGTTTGTGGAGAGGTGAATTTTTTGAAGAGTATTAAGAAGAATAACATAACTGAACCGAGGCTTTTTCCCTGGTTTTTAGTGATTCTTGGTTGGAGCGCCATTTTATTAAACCATATCTATTTAATGAATGGACTGCACCATTCCTATGGTTTTTTTGAAGCGTTATTCCACGGACTTAAACTTTATACTATACAAAGCAATATTTTGGTACTGTTGTCTTTATCCTTTGCCTTAAACTATAAAAGGAAGGGGTTCTTTCTGACGGAGCCTAAGGTTCGAACAGCCTTAGCGGTTTATATTACCGTGACTATGCTGACTTTTTTTGTGGTGTTAAGACAGGATTATCGAACCACAGGCATGCTTCATGCAATTCATGTAATCACCCATTACATTATTCCCGGAGGGTATCTGATCGATTGGTTTTTCACTGTGGATCCAAAGGATCATCACTGGAGAGACAGCTTAAAGTGGATTATCTATCCTCTGGGTTACGGACTGTTTTCCATAATTTACGGAAGGACTGTAGGAGACTATGCCTATCCCTTCCTGGATATCGAGGTGCTGTCAAGGGCACAGGCGGCCATCAATTTCCTCATAGGCGGATCAATTTTTTTCATCCTAAGCCTAATATTCATCGGAGTACAAAAAGCCAGGGAATCCTGAATATAACAGGATTCCCCGGCTTTTGATTTTCCCGCGGTCTTACTTGGAACACTTTTACTTTTTTTTTATTTTCCCACAATGGAAGCTTCTTTAAAAAGCACCATGGGAGAATAGCCCATATGATAGAAAATACTGCGCATAACTTCATAGTGCATCCCGACCGCTTCCACATTTTTAAACAAATCGTAGATGTTGCCTGTAATCATAGCACCCTTGATTTTTCCCTGCAGCTTACCATTTTCAATGAGGTAGCCGGAAGAAATATTTAAGGAGAAGTCTCCCCGGTTGATATTTCCTGTATGGGCGCCCATCACTCCGGTGATTAAAAGCCCTCGTTTAATACCCTTTAAAATCAGCTCATCCTCCTGGTGGTCTCCTTCAATAATCAGGTTTGTATCAAATATCGCAGGGGTGTCTTCTATTTCTTTAGAAAACAGAGTCCGTTTTAAAGCATTTCCCGTAGGTTCCTGATTCAGCTTTTTCCCCTGCTCAATGTTTACAAGGTAGTTCTTCAATACGCCCTTTTCATAGAGCACCGTGTTTTTACCCGGGGTTCCCTCATCATCAAATAAGCAGGTATTGACTCCAAAAGCCATTTTCCCGTCATCCCGAATAGTGATTTTCTCAGAAAAAAGCTTTTCTCCGATTTTATCCTGCAAGGGAGAAGTCCCTTTTAGTACATTGCCCCCGTTAACCCCGCCTAACACTCGAAGCATTAAAGCTCCCATTACATTTCCGGAAAAAACCACAGGCATTTTTTCATTTTCCATGGTGATGGTTTGGTTTCCCAGACGGTGCAGCTGGATTAAACGGTCAAGATCCCGATCGGTAACCTCCGGCACTTTCCCTGAGGAATATTCCTTTGAAGTTCCCATGAACCCCTTCTCCGTCAATGTGTATAAGGAAATTGACAAGTTGGAGTGATCATAGGTTTCATTAAATCCGGCACTGTTTAACAACGAAATACGTTTGATATTCTTTTGAATCCGAACTCCTCCGGGAATATCCGGTGCTTTCTCTTTTAAGCGATGGGATAAGTCGAAGGCCATTTTTGTTAAGTCTTCGGTTTTCAGCTGGTCTACCTCGGGAGAAAAGGAAAACACCATTCGAGGAGGCTCACTGGGGAATTTAACAGCATCGGACTTCTGGTTTTCTAAGGCAATGAGGGCACGGTCCACTAAGGTTTCGTCCTCTAAAGAGGTGGAAACTGCGGCTCCCATAAGCCCGTTTTTGGTAAGCCGTAGAGAAACCTCCCGCTTCTTCTCGGCATTTATGCCCTTGAGTTTTCCCAGTTTTATATCAACAGAAGTACTGTGCACATCCCTTTTATAAACTTCACCGCCATCGGCTGATGTCAAAGCTTTATTCAGTAATTGTCGCATACTACAGTCCTCCTATTCCCATATTTTTGATTTTGATCGGTGCGGAGCCTTTGCCCGACTGAATTAATATTTGACCGCCTTTCCCGCAGCCGCCTGCCTTGGAAAAGGTCACTTCATTGCCGACCATTTCGATGTTTTTCAAAGTTGTAAACAGATGTCCCGTAAGAGCAAGATCCCGAACCATGTGGGTGATTTCACCCTGTTCAATTCGGTAGCCTCCCTGTACGGCAAAGGTAAAGGTTTCTCCGCTGGTTTGACCGCCGGCGGATCCGAACAGATATAATCCGTCATCAATAGAAGCGATCATTTCCTCTAGGGTGCTCTTGCCTTTATCGATATAAATATTACCCATACGAACGATGGGAGCAAAACCAAAATTCTTTGCCCGGGCGTGGCCTGTGGGCTCTTCGTCCATAACACTGGCACTTTCCAGGGAGTGAAGACGACCGCTTAGCCTACCGTCTTTTATTAAAGAGACCGGTCGGGCTTTCGTGCCTTCATGATCATATACGTAACTGCCGGGATGGCCTAAGCGGGTCGGGTCGTCCAGGACATTGAAATTATCCATGGCGAAAGGGGTGCCCAGCTCCATGGTATTGGCCAGGGTATCATTTCCTATTAAATTGTCCGCTTCACTCAGATGTCCGAAGGCTTCATGAATAAAGAGACCGCCGACGTCACTGTCTAAAATAACATCATAGTTTCCGCCTTTAACGGGTTTTGCCTCAAGAAGATCAATGGTTTGTTGTACCTTCTCCAGGACCTCCTCCTCCTTATTCAGAAGTTCGCTGTAATCCTCATTGCCTCCAAAGGACAGCCGGGTAAGCTGGGTTAGGTTTCCCCGTTTTGCAGTAATGCGAAAGGTCATGCCGCAGATCAGTTCCTCCTGCTGCACCTCCGCCCCATGATTGTTTAAAATTAAGGTGTCGGTAAACTGTTCATAGTAGTGGGATTCCAAATCTCCAATTTCCGGGTGAGATAAGATGAGACCCCGATATTTTTCCAGTAATTCCTTTTTCCTGGAGATTGAAAGATCTCGAGGGTCTTGGGAGGGAGAAACGGTGATATGGGCCACATTGGCGGAAATACGTTTCAGTTCCTCTTTGCCCGGGTTTAAATCGCTGGCGGTTTTGGCCTCCTGAAAGGCCATGGTGATATCCTTCGGATCCGTAAAGGCAAAACTTCCAAAACCTCCCCCGGAGAGCACACGAACATTTCCGCCGGTTTTTTTCACTATGGATACCTCGTCAATTTCCTCCATACCCCCTTTGATGGTGGTATGGGAAAAATCTTGATAACGAAGGTCACAAAAATCTTTTATAGGTAAAGCTTTTTTAAAATACTGTATATCCATCATTTTCCTCCTTTTGCCCGGGAAATATTCCGGGCATGTTTTAATCCTATTTTATTGTATCATGGCTATTTATTTAGGGCCAGGAAATATGTGAATTCATTAAATAATTACAAAAATTATTTTACCAATAAATCGAAGGCTTTTATTTCTTTATGTTACAATATAAGTAATTGATTTATCCGTCCGAAGGAGTAGAGACAATCCTTCAAAAGGCGCTTTCATTAATTAATAAAAATCGATACAATGGTACACCGGAGCCTATATAATATAGGGATAGGCTATAGAAATAAAAGAATTACAAAGGAGAGGATTATATGAGTAATAAATACAAGGCCCTGATTGTAGGGGTAAACTTAAATTCCCGGGAGAACTTTGAGGAATCCATGGAAGAACTGAAAAACTTAACGGAAGCCTGTGATTATGAGGTGGCCGGCCGAATGGAACAAAACCTAAAATCCATTCATCCCGCCTATTACATGGGGACGGGGAAAGTAGAGGAAATGAAGCCTTTTCTAGAGGAACTGGAAATTGATGTGGTGGTCTTTAATGATGAGCTGAGTCCGATGCAGTTGAAAAATTTGGAAAAAACCCTGGACATCATTGTCCTGGACCGTACCAGTTTGATTCTTGAAATCTTCGCTAAACGGGCTAAAACCAAAGAAGCAAGACTTCAGGTGGATGTTGCCCAGCTGCAATATATTCTTCCGAGACTCAAGGGAGCCTATGAGGCCTTGGGTCGTCAAGGGGGAGGCGCGGGTCTGAAAAACCGTGGTGCCGGGGAGAAAAAAATTGAGCTGGACCGAAGAAGGATCGAAGACCAGATTACGGAACTTCAAAAGCGTTTAAAGGAGATCAGCAAAAAAAGGGAGGTGCAGCGAAAGCGCAGAGCGAAAAGCGGCATGCCCATGGTGGCGCTTGTGGGTTATACCAATGCGGGGAAATCCACTTTAATGAACGAAGCTGTGGAAAAGTACGGGGGGGACGATTCGAAAAAAGTATGGGTAAAGGATATGCTCTTTGCAACATTGGATACTTCCATTCGGAAAATTGAACTCCCAAATCAAAAGGAATTTTTGCTCTCCGATACGGTAGGGTTTGTCAGTAATCTGCCCCATAATTTAATCAAGGCTTTTCACTCTACCCTGGAGGAAGTTCGGGAGGCGGATTTACTCCTGCATGTAGTGGACATTTCAAACCCGGACTTTCGGGAACAAATGAAAATTACGGTAGATACACTGAAAAGAATCGGAGCCCTGGATATCCCGATGCTGGAGGTATACAATAAGGCAGATTTAACCGATATTAAAATACCTAAAAAGATTGAGGATAAAGTCTATATTTCCGCGAAAGAACATGTGGGAATAGAAATGCTGATGGAGGCCATTGAGCGAAAGGTTTTTAAGACTTATAAAAGAGCAAGGTTTTTAATTCCTTTTAAGGAAGGGGAAGTTGTATCCCATTTAAATCAGAACGCCACAGTGCTGGGCCAAGAATACCAGGAAGAGGGAACCCTGCTGGAAGTGGAATGCAAAGAGCAGGATTATGAGAAATACCGGGAATACATTGTAGCTGAAGAAAAAGCGGAGTGATCAGTAAATAATGGTCAAAACCCATGTAATAGTGCTTATGAAATATACTCAGTTAAACTGAATATACAGGAGGTGCATTATGAATCGCGATCCCTATTTACCTTTAACCGAAACCGCATATTATACTTTAGTGGCGTTACTGGAACCCTGTCATGGGTATAAAATACTTAACAAGGTAAAAGAACTCAGTGACGGGCAGGTACATCTAGCTCCCGGGACACTTTATGGGGCTTTGGAGAATTTAGAAAAGCAGGGCTTAATCAATTTGATTGAAGAGGTGGGCCCTCGGAAGAAAGTTTTTCAAATTGCGGAAAAAGGACGGGAAGTATTAGAAAAGGAGCGGCTTAGACTTATTCATATGACCAATCTTCTGGGGGAAGAGAAGAGGCTGCTCTTATCCCGGGAGAAAACCGCGGGCAAGGAAAAAATACATCCCGATGAAGCCCTAGGGAACAAAGAAGCGAAAAATCAAAAGGAAAAGCCTGAGGAGAACAACGCCCGGAGTAAACAAGCAAACCGAAATAAAATTAATAAGAGAAACAAAGAAGAGGATTTATTTTACTGATTTTGAAACTTTTCTTTTGATGCTATCGTCTAAGAATAAAACAACCTGCCGTTGTATTGGGGAATATTATTAGGAAGCTATTCTAATTCCGATGTAAATAATAATGTAGATGGGATGATGTCAATTGGATAAAACAAGGGGAAGAAGAAGAAGAGAGATTTACCGTAAAAAAAACAATATAAAAAATAATAAAATCCGTAGTTTTCCTATGTTTTTTTTGTTATTTTTTTTATGGGCAGGGATATTTTTTCTGGAGACGCTTATTCGCATCAGCACCACAGGAAATTTACTTTCTTGGGGACTGTTTTTTTCGTTGATTTTTGGAGGGGCGGCGGCATCGGTCATTTATGCTGTGGTATTTCTGTTGGAAGCTAAACCCCGAAAAATAATCCTGGGTATAACTTTGTTTTGCCTCGGATTTATTTTCGCTTCCCAAATAGTGTATTTCAATATGTTTGCAACTTTTAATACGATATACTCCGTAAGGCATGCGGGACAAACCACAGAGTTTTGGAGAGAGGCATTATATGGAATAGGTAACAACTGGTATTATGTTCTTTTATCTTTCCTACCCTTCATGCTTTATGTATTAATGCACAAAAGGTTTATAAAAACTTCGAAGAAAACTTGGCTAAAACCCCCCTACAGGCTGGGATTAATTCTGGCCCTTGCTGTAGTACTTCACTTTATCGGCGTGGGGACGGTACACTTACAGGATCAGGGAGAAAACTCCCCCTACAATCTTTACTATAACATTCACTATCCCCGGTTTTCCGTTGATAATTTAGGCTTGCTTACCTATACCCGACTGGATGCTCAAAGACAGATTACCGGATGGAATCCCAGTTTTGTGGGAGAACTGCCGGAAGACCTGGAAGAGGATTTGGAAGAAGATCCTGGAGAAGATCCTGGAGAAGCTTCGGGAGAAGATTCGGGAGA
>SKRE01000066.1 GCA_007118655.1 Clostridiales bacterium
CGGACTGATAATCACATCGAGACCCACCTGTTTTCTTGTCAATCCGTAGGTGTCAATATCAATACTCCCCGCACTTTCAGGATTACGCACCCGTGCTATAGTGGTAATCTTCTTCGAAAAGGTTTTTGCAAGCATAGAGGCTAAAATATTGGCATCATCATTTTCCATCAGAGCAATCAGCATATCCGCAGAATTAATCTTCGCCTTTTCCAGAACCTCAACACTGGCTCCATTCCCGCAGATCAGATTCATATCCATTTTTTTCCGGATGGCTTCCACGGTTTTTTCATCTTTATCTATTAATAACACGTCCTGTTTTTTCTCCAAAAGCTTTTTTGCAATGTGCTGACCTACATTCCCGCCGCCGATAATAATAATACGCATAGTTATTACTCCTTTCTTCCGGAATTTTTATCATTTTGTTTCTTTTTCCCTCTTTCAATCCATCGGTCTCCGAATTTCTCTGCAAGAGACGGAGCCATTCTGAAAAGATAGACCCCTACCACTGCAGTTACTGAGATATAAACACCTAGAAATAATCGTAACCCGATTTCCGCCAAAGCGGCGATCACCACGCTGAATTCCCCACGTTGACCCAGGGAAAATGCGGCTCTTAAAGACCCTTTGACGGTTAGACCATAAAGCCTTCCTCCCCAAAGACCAACAATCATCTTTCCGATCAATCCCCAAAGGATAAGGATCATCACGGCTGGAAAATCAAATCGTCCCGCTCCTAAATCGATGGAGGTTCCGAACCAGAAAAAGAAAAAGGGCATAAAAAGATTCTTCACCGGTTCGATCATCCGATCAAATTCCCTGGATGTACCGGTTTCCGACAACATCACTCCGGCAAGGAAAGCTCCCAAAAGCTTGGAGAGCTCCATTGATTCGGCGATCCCTGCGAAGATGAAGGCGATGGATACGGCAAATAGGGGCATGAAATCCTTATTGATATATCGCTGAAATAAAATGTCCGCTTTTCGAAAAAGAAAATAAGCAATAAGGATTGCTGCAACGGTGAGTATCACTACCTTCCCGAAAGTGATTGCCAGAGCACTTCCTGTAATGATTCCTGTAGCACTGAGTCCCACCAGGACCGATACTATTACCGGTGCCGCCAGATCCTCAAAAATAAGCAGGGCCAATTTAAATTCACCCTCCGGAGAGTTTTTTCGCCCGGATTCCTCCAACAGCCTTATGGTCATGGCCGAACTGCTGGCATAGGCCACGCCTCCGATGATCAGAGAAAAAACCAGATCAAATCCCAGTAGATAGGCGATGAGCACAGTGCCTCCAAAGTTTAAGACAATATCCATTACCCCGGCTTTCCAAATCCGACGGGAGATGCTGACTAAACGATTCAGGGGAAAATGCAGTCCCAGGAGGAAAAAGAGCAGAACAATTCCGGTCCTTGAGATCTCATCCAATACCCTGAGTTCAGGACCGGTAAACAGCCAAGAAAGCGCCACGCCTAAAAATATGTAGGATAATAAAGAAGGTAGCCGAACCTTCTGGAAAAAGTAGCTGACAAAAAAGAGCAGTAAAAACAGGACTCCGCCAATAATAAAAATATGATCCATCTCACCCCAACCTCCCCATGATGATGTTTACTATAATCTGTAATTACTTTCTATACCCATTTTTCTCGTTTCTAATAAAAATGCTCACTATGGACTTATTGAAAATCTTTTTAAAGGAATCTACTTTTATGAGTTGAAAAAAAACCAGGATACCGAAATTGTTTTCGATATCCTGGTTTTAGAATATATTAGCATTATTATAAGTGAAATTCAGGCCGCTTCTCGTAAAATTTTCCTTAAGCAAATTCCCGATTTAAAATGGTTGCGGTTTTTCGAACAACTTCCGCCGCAACTCCTGCACAACGGCTGGATCTTTCCGGGGAACCAAAAGCAACGTCTTCTTTTCGAATAAATTTTGAAACCGAATCATAACATAATGTAGAGTCTGCTACAGTAACTGCATGATCGGGGAAATCCGGATTATATACCGGCAGTTCTGCTTGCTTGTACCAGTCAAAGAGTTCCTTGACCAATGCATTTTGCTTATCACCGGCAACTAAACCGATAAAACCGGCTGCTACTGCCAGGGTTCCGCATAAAGAGGCTTCCAACGCAAATCCTCCTGCAAAAGAACGGTACATCATCGTTGGAATTTGATTGTAAGGATATCCAACTTCTTCCGCTAAATAGCCGAAAAGACCTTCGGCTGTACCGACCCCTCATCCTCCTTTTTCTTTATAAAATTTGTAGGCTCTTTCCGCCGCTTTGTCAGGATCCATTCTTGCATAGGCTACAGGATAGCCAACCTGTTCCGGATCTAATCCCATTTCTTCCTTGGCTTCTGCAACTTCTTCTTCGCTGCATCCTGTCAAAATACTGGTCATTCCTCCAAGTAATGTAACACCTGCTAATGTAGTCCCCATTCCCTTTAAAAAATCAGTCCGGGTCATATTCTTCTTTTCATTATTCATAATGATCCTCCTTTATATCTTGAGATTGTTCTTTGTAGTCGTTCCAATATATTTTTATCGATGCCGATCTTGTTAATTATTTGTTAATATCATTATATCGAATATCAAGCAAAAGATAAAATAAGAGTTTGGTATGGTTTATAATGATCGCTTATATATGTTTTTAATCATCTTCAAGAATTGAAAAACAACGGATTGAGTCCCTCAAGTAATTTTATAAGGGCCAAAACTATAGTAGTAAATCTAACTCCTTGAATTAATCTTATGAGCTATCACTCATTAAAACTTCCAAGCTACAATACTACTATAGTGTATCGAAAAAAAGACCGAATGGTAAACCACTCGATCTTTGCATATCTACGAACCCGTAGACTGAGTCCTATCATCCGCCGCCGCCGTCATCTGTTGCAGGGCCGTCTTCTGAAGGTTCCTGTTCCTCAAGGATTACTCCGGCCTCATCCACCGCTTCCTGAACAAGCGCCATAGCAGAATTTGATGTCCATGTTGCTCCGGTTTGAACATCCACTTCCGTGGTTTGTTGATTTATAATTCTCTCTGTCACAACCCTTAGAGCTCCATCCCCAAATCCTTTGGTTTCATTATGCTCTATTACGCGAATTGCCACTATTTCATTTCCATCGAATATTACATCTAAATAGATGTCATACCGGTCTTGGAATCCTTTACCGGATACGAAAATCCCTTCCGATTCGTAGGAATCCAGATCATATGCTGCGGAAGGATCTTCCGGCGCATCCCCTTCAGACACTTTTTCTCCGGTAGCTTCTGCCAAAGCCTTAAGCACCGCTTCAGAAGAGACTGTAGCTCCTGTTTCAACGTCCACATCGGTGCTCTGGGCCTCGATGATTTTTTCGATCATAGCATCGATTGCTACGTCTCCGATACTTCCCGTCTCATTTTCATCCAATACACGAATCTCTAGAATTTCATCGCCGTCCATAATAACATCCAACACAATGTCTCCACCGTAGCCTGGGGCTATGGCAAGTATTCCTTCTGCATCGTATTCTGCAGACGCTTCATCTCCGCCTTCCCCAAGGGATACTCCTGCTTCTTCCAGGGCGTTGTTCACAGCTTCAATTAAGGCATTGGAGGATACCGTAGCCCCGGTTTCAACATCCACATTCGTGGATTGATTGTCAACTACCTTTGTAATCATCTCATCAATAGCAACGTCTCCGATGCTTTCCGTTTCATTTTGAGAGAACACATTCACTGCAACAATGGTGTTTCCGTCAAGAACCACTTCAACTTCCACATTTCCGCCGTAGCCTTCTCCGACACCGACGTAAGCTTCTCCGGATTCTAAACCTGCTTCAGACAAGGCTGCTTCTATTCCGTCGATGACTGCATTGGAGGTAACCGTGGCTCCGGTTTCTACGTCCACATCGAGAGATTGATTATCAAGGATTTTAGCAATCATCCCATCGATTGCAATATCTCCTATGTTTTCCGTTTCACTTTGTTCCAGCACCTCAATATCTACAATCTCGTCACCTTCAATATAAACCTTGAGACGAATAGGCCCGCCGTAACCTTCCGGTGCTACTTCATAACTTGAAGCATCGGCTAATGCATCTTCGCTCAGGGCATTGTAACCGAAGAGTATGCCCACAGCCAAGACTACCATGACCAGTAATGATATCAATTGATTTTTTCTCATGTCTTCCATTCCTTTCTCAATTAATTATTTTGTACATCTTCGTTTTGGTATCGAACCCTAAATGTTGAACAATACTCAGCGCTTCTGGTAGAAGAAGGGCTAAGCCTGTTATCTTTAAGTTTATATCCTATTGTAAAAAAAGGGAGACCGTCCATCGGGTTCCCTTTTTTTAAGTTCTTCTGCCTATTTTATCTTCAATTGATCTGACTATGGAGTAACTACAGGCATTTCTTCCGCGTTCCAACCGGCCATTCCCCTGTATAAGGAGTATGCATCAATTCCGTTTAGTCTTAGATTGAGAATTGCTTGACCCGCAGTCTGTCCTGAAAAACAAGTTACATATACAGGCTTATCATTCGGAATTTCATCCATTCTTTCTCCAAGCTCTCCAAAAGGAATCAGGAAAGCATTTTCTATATGTCCTTCTTCAAATACTTCCTCATTTCGAATATCAAGAACTGCAACGTCTCCCTCAAGTGTTTCTAAAAGTTCATCATCAGGTCGTACAATATAGTTCATTCCCTGAGTAAAGTATCTATGAATTTCAACGATCAGAACTTCCTGCTCTTCATTCCAATCATTACTTGACTCCGGTAAGTCCGTACCTTCTGTTTCAAGTAGCTCATCATCTAATTCCAGTGTAGCCCATCCGAAATTCATACCGCCTTGTAATGAGATTGCATCAAATCCCATTAATTGCATTGCGGCAATTGCTTGCCCGGAAGTCTGGCCTGTAAAACAATACACTAATATTGTTTTGTCTGCCGGTAATCGATCCATATGGTCTGCAATTTGATTGTATGGGATATGCACTGCTCCAGGGAAGTGTCCTTCTGCATAGTCTTCTTCACCTCGCATATCTACTACAAAGTAATCCTCAGGATTATTTTCAACGTTTTCTAATGCAGCATCAAAAGCCATCATATTCCATGTGCTGTTTTCCGTTGTAATTGAATCAAAATATGCTCTTGTAACACGATCCACTAGTTCTTCGGTATCAATGGCTTCTTCCTCTTCATCAGCTTCCTCATCATTCTCGTCTTCTTCATCTACTTCATCTTCTTCATCGTTTTCTGCCGCTTCTTCATTTTCTGCTGGATTTTCTGCCGCCGCCTCCTCATTGTCTCCGCCACATCCTACAACAAGTGCCAAAGATAATAGCAGTATCATAAGAAGCATTAATAACTTGTTCAATTTAAAATTCATGTACAATTCCTCCCTTTTGTAATTAGTAAATTCTTTGTGATTATTTAAACCTTCTTTGTTAAAAAAATATTTATTCCTTGTATCAATTGTACCCTTAAAAAGGGCTGAAAGCAATGAATTTATTGGCTTTCAGCCATAGTGTTTGTTATTTTGCATAAGCAATCCTTATAACTGAAAAAATGCATAAATAACAGAAACTATGGATGATAAACAGACAGAAGGTTGTTTTAAGTGCTTAAACTGAAATTCCTTTTTGCTAAAATCCGACTTTTTCGGTTAATGGTCGAAATAAAAAAGACTGAAGATATTCTCCTCAGTCCTTCATATAAATTATCATTGCCAATATAATTCTATACTTCTTCTACTTATTAAGAGCTCCACCTCTTTTAGTGTTTTTAAAGGCTTCCTTATTCCGTAGACTTTTATTACTCATTGTTTCCGAACCAAGACCTTGCTGTGCACTTTTTTTCTTTTTTTCCTCTATTAATTTTTTCATTTGCTCCATAGTACTGTTTTCCATATTTCAACACCCCTTTTCTTAACCTGCATCTTATTTCTTAACAAGAAACCCCTCATATGAATGGTTTTTTTATCCCTTACTTCTATTCTTTGCATATACATTTTATCATATTTTACAATACGGTACCATCGTAGAAACAATATCCTCTATTCCTGAGTAATTCTTAGCTGCCTTTCACTGACAAAAGAATCATCGATTGTTTGTTATGGCAATTTACGAGACATTATCTCCAGAAACAGTTTCGATAATTCAGGATCAAACTGGGTTCCTGCATTCTTTTTAATTTCCTCCATGGCTTCTTCTTTTGTTATAGCTGACCGATAGGTTCTAGCATTGGTCATCGCGTCAAACGAATCAACAATGGCTAATATGCGGGATAGCAGCGGGATACTCTCCCCTGTGAGACCTTGAGGGTATCCTTTGCCATCCCATCTTTCGTGATGAGAAAGGACATATTTTGCGATGGGTCTAAGCTCAGCAGTTGCTTGGGCAATTCTAAAACCAACGGCAGGATGTTTTTTAATTTCCCCCCATTCTTCTTCCGTGAGCTTTTCCTGCTTTCCTAAAATTTCCGAGGGGATACTCATTTTCCCAATATCATGCAGCGCAGACAGTAATTCAAGCTCATTTTGCTCACTATCGGAAAGCTGTAAAGCCAATCCGATTTCCTTTGACAACTGGATCATTCTTTCTGCATGTTCTTCCGTTTCCTGGCTTTTTTCGAACATGATTGCCTTTAAAGATGTCATGATTGAGCTGTGAGCACTTGTGCTTTCCAATAGTTTTTGCCGATACATAATCTCTTCAGCAGCCTTCAAAACATCATCAATTCTCATGGTTTCGCTTGTTTTTGTTGCATACCCTAAGGAAATACTGGGATGAATTAAGCTGCTTTTAGACTCGTACCCCTTACAAGTATCATGTATGCGGCTACAAATCTTTTTAGCTGATGGACCGTCGGTTTGGGGAAGTAAAATTGCAAACTCGTCTCCTCCGATTCTCGAAATAATATCTTCGCTCCTGCAGCAGTTTTTTAAAATTTTCCCGATTTCAACCAGCACCTTATCCCCTTCATGGTGACCAAAACCGTCATTGATTAATTTTAAACCGTTAATATCTCCCATAATAATGGATATCGGCAGCTGTCTTCCTGTATCAAGTCGTCTTTTTTCCTCTTCAAAGAAAGACCTGTTATAAAGGCCCGTTAAGAAATCATGGTGGCTGATATGCAGAATTTTTTCGTTTTGAATGGCTAACTCTTTATTCATAATGACCAATTCCGCTGCCTGTCTTTCCTTCTCTTCCGCATCTTTTAATTCTTTTAAGGATCTGTCAATGGAAAACATTAATCGACCCAATTTATTTTTTGAAACATAATCCGTTGCGCCCTGTTTTAAAAGCTCTACCGCTGTTTCTTCTCCGATAAATCCGGATACACAGATAAATGGAGTGGTTGGAGATAGTGATTTAACATGTTCTAAAGCTGCAAACCCGTCAAACCCCGGCAACATAAAGTCTGCCAGAATCAACTCGTACTTCTTGAATTTTATCGCAGAAACAAAATCTGCTTCTTTTGACACAACATCCATTTGAATTTCATATTTGGAATTACTACATAGATACTCATGAATCAGTTGAGCATCCATAGGGGAGTCTTCCAAACTTAGGACGTTAAGTTTGCTCCGGATTTCCTTTTTGACGTTCATATTGCATCTCATTTTGGAGGTACCTCATTTGTAATTGCCCAAAATGCTTCGATTTTTTTTACTACATCTGTTAAGGCATGAAAATCAACCGGCTTTACGACATAAGCATTGACTCCAAGGTCGTACCCTCTAATCAAGTCTTTTTCTTCTCGGGAAGAAGTGAGCATTATAACCGGTATGCGCTTGAAATGAGCATCCTTTTTTATTATAGCTAGAAATTCCAGTCCATCCATTCTTGGCATTTTCAAGTCCAGCAGAATGAAATCCGGATTGCCGGTCTTTCTGTCCTTAAATTGCCCCTCAATTCTTAAGTATTCAAGGGCTTCCACACCATCATTAGCCAGTACCACTTGATTCGCAATTTTATTTTCTTTAAATGCCTCCATAGTCAGATCCACATCCAGGGGGTTATCCTCAACATAAAGAATTGTACTTATTTTCATGTCTGTTTCACGTCCTTTTCTTTTTTAGCAAAGAAAAATAGAAGGATGCACCTTCTCCAACTTTACCTTCAGCCCAAACCTTTCCTCCATGTCTCGTTACTAGCCTTTGAACAGTTGCCAGTCCTATTCCAGTGCCTTCAAAGTCCTCCTGAGTATGTAACCGTTGAAACATGGTAAATAATTTCGAAGCATAATTCATGTCAAATCCCGCACCATTATCTTTTATATAGTAAATAATGCTGTCTTCATTTTCCTCCGCTCCAATTGATATTTTTGCAACATTCTTGTTTCTGGTAAACTTGATTGCGTTCTCAATAAGATTACTCCATACTGATTTCATCATCTCAAGATCCCCATAAAACAAAGGCATTGTGGTAATACTAAATGCAATCCTTTTTTTTACATCCTCTTCTTTAATCGGCCATATCAATGTATCTACTATTTCATTCATATTGATTAAGTCTTTTTTCATCTCGATTCTATTGATTTTTGAAAAATGAAGCAGTCCGTCAATTAATTCTGTCATATTTTTTGTAGCACTGGAAATATTATCAATATACTTGCTGCCTTCTACGGGAAGCAAATCTTTGTACTTCTTTTTTAAAAGCGAATTATACCCGGTTATATGTCTTAAGGGTGCTTTTAAATCATGGGAAATGGAATAGGAAACGGCTTCTAACTCTTTATTCGCATGTTCAAGCTGATCAGTTCTCTCCATGACGCTATTTTCCAATTGGTCATTAAGTTCCTTTATTTTCTCTTTATTTATCACCAGCTCTTTGTTGGCTATGCCAAGCTCTGCTGCCCGCTTGTCTTTTTCTTTGTTTTGAAAGGCCAGCTCTTTGTTGGCTAGGTCAAGTTCTGCTGCCCGCTTATCTTTTTCTTCGTTTTGAAAGGCCAGCTCCTTGTTGGCTACGGCAAGTTCTGCTGCCCGCTTGTCTTTTTCTTCGTTTTGAAAGGCCAGCTCCTTGTTGGCTACGGCAAGTTCTGCTGCC
>SKRE01000077.1 GCA_007118655.1 Clostridiales bacterium
AACAACATCAAGCGAATCAAAGGTTCGGTGGAGGGTCTGGCAAAAACCTACGGGGAGGTAATCGGCCCTTACGGCGGGATCCTGCACTACGCCTTTCCTACGCCGAAAGCCCTGAGTGATGCCACGGTGGAAGAACTCAAACTTCTCGGTCTCGGCTACCGGGCAAGATACGTGAAAGCAACCGCCGAAAAGGTCCGGGAAAACCCGGGAATACTCCAGACCATGATGCAGCAACAACGACAGGAATGCCTGGAAGGGGTCAGGAACTTTTCCGGTGTGGGACCCAAGGTGGGCAACTGCGTGGTGTTTTTTTCCATGGGAAAACGGGAAGCCTTTCCGGTGGATGTATGGGTAAAGCGCATGATGGAGGTTTTGTACTTTCAAAGAGAAGCAACTCTTAAGGAAATCGAAGAATTTGCCATGGCAAAGTTCGGAAAAGATGCGGGCTATGCCCAGCAGTATTTATTTTACTATGCCCGGGAGAACAACATCAAAAACATCCGGTAAAATAAGGAAGGGACTAAGGGTCCGAATCCTGGAAGAAGAGGGGTATTACATATGTTAGGAACCGTCGTAAATGCACTGGCCATCGTCATCGGGGGAATCCTTGGGGTTCTGCTGAAAAAAAGTATCGGGGAAGGATATAAAGATACCATCATGAAAGCCATCGGTCTTGGGGTGCTGATCATCGGCTTCAAAGAAGCCCTGGCCTCGGAGAATGTTTTATTGCTGCTTATTGCCGTCATTATCGGCAGTATTGTGGGGGAAGCCCTGGAGTTGGAAAGAAGACTGCAGGATCTCGGCGAATTTATTCAACGAAGAATGGGAAGTTCCGAGAGCACTTTTACAAAGGGTTTTGTTACCGCCAGCGTGGTGTACTGCGTAGGGGCCTTAGCCATTATCGGATCCCTGCAAAGCGGGCTTTTGGGAGATCACACCACCCTGTACACCAAGTCCATTCTTGACGGCATCTCCTCAATCATTTTCGCCTCCACCCTGGGCATCGGCGTCGCCTTTTCCGCCGTGGCCGTATTTTTCTATCAGGGAGCCATCACCCTGCTGGCGGGGTTTGTGGAACCCCTCATGACCGAAAGCGTAGTCCTGGAGATCTCCTCCATCGGAGGCCTGTTGATCATCGGCATCGGCTTTAACATTTTGGAAATCAAAAAATTTCCCGTGGCCAATATGCTGCCCGCCATTATCATCCCGGTAATCGCAGGTGTCCTGGGTTTTTTATAAACCGAATAAAACAGTAGGACAGTAGGACAGGGGGACAGGGGGACGGAGTAATTGTCCTCTCTTGGTCGTGGTATCCGCCAAGGGGGACAATTACTCCGTCCCCCTGTCTTCTTTCGTCCCCCTGTTTTCTTTCGTTCCCCCGTCATCTTTTTTTTTCTTGGAATTATTAGAAAATACCGGGGAGAAAGCAATTCCATGAAAGAAAGAGGAATAAGAAGAAATGAATAGAAATTCGAAGCATTTGCATTATAATCAGCTTTAATCACAGTTGAACCTAAAGTTTCTTTTAGATACTATGGTACTTGTAATTAGCACTCGTTATAAGTGAGTGCTAACAAATTATAAACAAATCAAAAAGCATATAAAGAGGAGGTTTTTATCAATGAAGATCAAGCCATTAGGTGACCGAGTAGTAATTAAAAAGGTTGAACCCGAAGAAAAAACCAAAAGTGGAATCGTACTGCCCGGCAGTGCAAAGGAACAGCCCCAAATGGCCGAGGTATTGGAAGTAGGCCCCGGAGGGATGGTTGACGGAAAAGAGATAACCATGGAAGTGAAAAAAGGGGACCGGGTAATTTTCTCCAAGTATGCGGGAACCGAAGTGAAATTTGAAGGTGTGGAATACACCATCTTAAAGCAGAGTGAAATCTTAGCGATTGTAGAATAAACATACATTATTAAAGGAGGTTTTAGTTATGGCCAAGGAAATTAAATTTCGAGAAGAATCCAGACGAGCATTAGAACGAGGTGTAAACAAACTGGCGGATACCCTGAAGGTAACCTTAGGACCTAAGGGAAGAAACGTAGTATTGGATAAAAAATTCGGATCCCCGTTGATTACCAATGACGGAGTAACCATTGCAAGAGAAATTGAATTGGAAGACGTTTACGAAAACATGGGAGCCCAGCTGGTAAAGGAAGTATCCACAAAGACCAATGATGTTGCGGGAGACGGTACCACCACGGCAACCCTTATTGCCCAGGCAATCATTCGGGAAGGTCTAAAGAACGTGGCTGCGGGAGCAAACCCGATGATCATAAAAAAAGGCATTTACAAAGCTGTGGAACTGGCAGTGGATGAACTGCAAAAGATTTCAAAGCCCATCGACTCTAAAGAAGCCACCGCTCAGGTAGGGGCAATTTCCGCAGCGGATGACGAAATCGGCGCCTTAATTGCGGACGCTATGGAGAAGGTTGGAAAAGACGGGGTTATCACCGTGGAAGAATCCAAATCCATGGGTACAAACTTATCCGTGGTGGAAGGAATGGAATTTGACCGAGGATACTTATCTCCTTATATGGTTACGGACACGGAAAAAATGGAAGCGGTGTATACCGATGCCTACATCTTAATTACGGATAAGAAGATCAATAATGTTCAGGAAATTCTTCCTTTATTAGAAGAGATCGTTCAACAGGGAAGAAAACTGTTGATTGTTGCGGAAGATATTGAAGGGGAAGCCTTGGCAACCCTGGTTGTCAATAAAATTCGAGGAACCTTTGAGTGTGTGGCGGTAAAAGCCCCAGGATTCGGAGACCGAAGAAAAGCCATGCTGGAAGATATTGCGGCCTTAACCGGCGGTACTGTAATCTCAGAAGAACTGGGATACGAACTGAAGGAAGCCACCGTGGATATGCTTGGCCGGGCAAGAACCATTAAAGTGGGCAAAGAAAACACCACCATCGTGGAAGGCCAAGGAGACGAGCAGGTAATTGCAGACCGTATCAACCAATTGAAAAAACAAATCGAAGATACCGACTCCGACTTTGACAGAGAAAAGCTTCAGGAACGACTGGCAAAAATCTCCGGAGGCGTGGCAGTAATTGAAGTAGGCGCCGCAACGGAAACGGAACTGAAAGAGCGAAAGCTTCGAATTGAAGATGCTCTAAATGCTACCCGGGCAGCGGTTGAAGAAGGCATTGTATCCGGCGGAGGCGTGGCCCTTGTAAACGTTATCCCTGCCATTGACAAGTTGATTGCAGAAAGCGAAGGGGACGAGCGAACCGGTGTAAAAATCATTCGAAGAGCCCTGGAAGAACCTCTACGACAAATCGCTGAGAATGCAGGCTTGGAAGGTTCTGTAATCGTGAACAAAGTGATGAACTCGGAAATCGGCATCGGATTTGATGCATTAAATGAAACCTACGTTAATATGATTGAAGCGGGAATTGTGGATCCGACGAAAGTTACCCGATCCGCACTGCAAAACGCAGCATCGATCTCGGCTATGCTTCTTACCACAGAAGCCGCAGTAGCGGACATCGAAGATGACAACGACAGTCCAGCCGGCGGCATGGGCGGCGGCATGGGTGGCGGCATGCCAATGATGTAAGACTAAGGGATAGTAGATTTTGATCCCTCCAGGAATTAGAATAAGCAGGATTGGGAGTCATTGCCTGCTTATTTTATTTTTGGATTTATTGAATAAATTTTTGTTGATAAAGATTATTATCTGCGAAAATGGGTAGATATATTATGTTAGAAAAAGGAAAAGGAAATGACGGCAGTTCGTCAAAAGGAGGATAATAAATTATGAATCGAAAGAAAATCATGTTGATAGCAGTATTGATGGTAGGTCTATTGGCCTTTGTTGCCTGCGGAGAAGAAGCAGCAGGGGATGCAATGTATGTTGACGGAACCTATACAGGAACCGGGGATGGTTATGGAGGAGAACTTGTGGTGGAAGTGACCATCGAGAATGATGAAATAACCGGAATTGAAGTTGTATCCCACAGTGAAACCGAAGGACTGGGAGACGCAGCCTTTGAACCGATCATTGATCAGGTTATCGAAGACCAGGGTACCCAGGATGTAGATGCAGTATCCGGAGCAACGGAAACCAGCAATGCCTTAATCGATGCAATAGACGAAGCACTGGCCCAAGCAGTATCCCCCGGTGACGGAGTCTAAATGTACTTTAACCAGAGATCCCATGAGTAGAAATACCGTGGGATCTTTGTCTGTTACTAGAACTAAAGGCGGATTTTAATAAAAGTGCAAAAAAAACCTTAAATAGGGCTTGTCAAATTTCAGAATCTTTGCTATACTCTATGTAAGGAGATAGGGAAGAGCCCTTTCTCCTTTAACAACCTTCTTCATTTGGAAGTTGCTTTTGATTCAACGCTTTTGATTTACCGCAGTAGGTTTTTAAGAATTAGGATTACGGTTTAGAATTATGTTTCACCGTTCTGTAACACGAATCAAAGTTTTTAGAAACACATGCAGTAAAGCGAAGTGGAAAGAAGTAACGTTTCAAAGAAACACTGTGTCAAGCAACACTGTTTCAAAGAAGTAAAGAAGTATCGTTTCAAAGCAGTACAAGTATTACCGGAAGTACCGTATTAAAGTATTACCAGAAGTACCGTATCAAAGTATTACCGGAAGTAACGTATTAAGGTAGTATCAGTAGTACCGTATCAAAGTAGTACCGGAAATACCGTATCAAAGTAGTACCAGTAAGGCTGATGAGTTTCAGTAAATCCTATGGAGAGACCGACTTCCGCTAAGCGGTTTATCGATGATGTAGGTAGAACCCATCAATGGAACGGCAAGACATCTACCACAGGGGTGGAGATGAGCTAGCACCAAAGAAAAATGTAGTAAATTCAGAAGTAAAGCGAGGTACGATTATTTGAATCAAGTAGAAAGTAGCAACACCGGGCAATACCAAGACTTCACAAATGAAGAAGGGATAGACCATTGATCGGATAGTTGATAGAACGTTATCGATTGTCCGATCAATATTTTTTTGTCCTTTTCTTGTCCTTTTCTGAAAATTCCTTCTACATACTAAACATTCGGCGATAGAAATGTTATAATACAATACATAGGCAAAGAAAGAGAAGGAGGTTAAATTATGCAGTACAGAGAATACGGAAAAACCGGGAAAAAGCTTTCCGTCATCGGCTTCGGAGGCATGCGTTTCGGCAAAGACGAGGATTATGCCCAGGAAGTGGTGCGCCGGGCCAATGAGTTAGGGGTAAATTACTTTGACACCGCCCCCTTTTACTGTGATGACCGCAGTGAAGATATCTTCGGTAAAGCCTTTCGAAAGATGCCGAAGGACTTTTATGTTTCCACCAAAAGTTCCTTGAGTGCAGATCCCACCGCCGATGATGTGCGGGCAAGAATTGAAAATTCCCTAAAAAGACTGGGACGGGATAAGATCGACTTTTATCATATGTGGTGTATTAAGGATTTAGAGCAGTACCGAGGGGTCATGGCCCCGGGAGGTCCCTATGAAGGGGCGCTGAAAGCCAAGGAAGAAGGCTTGATCGAGCATTTGGTATTTTCCACCCACTGCAAAGGGGAGGATATTCGAACCATTGTGGAAGAAGATCATTTTGAAGGGGTGCTGCTGGGCTATAACGTTTCCAACTACCCCTTCAGGCAGGAAGGGGTGGACGCCGCAAGAGAGAAAAATATCGGCGTGGTGACCATGAATCCCCTGGGAGGCGGACTGATTCCCCAGCATAAGGAATTTTTCGACTTTATCCGGGAAAATGATACGGAAACCGTGAATCAGGCGGCCCTGCGCTTTATTTTGGCCCAAAAAGGGATTACCCTAGCCATCCCCGGCATGGGAACCCTGGAAGAAGTGGAAGAAAACGCGGCCGTGGGGGATTTTGACCTTGGGGTATCCGGGGAAAAGCTTAGAGAGATTGAAAAAAATATCACCCACAGTATGAATACTCTTTGCACCACCTGCGGCTACTGCTTAAAATGTCCGAAGGATATTAAAATCCATCAGTATCTGGAGAGTTACAACTTAAAACTGTTAAAAGATGAAGCGGAAATGAAAAAACGCCTGCAGATGCTAAAGGACTCCGGAAGACTGACGGATGATGACGCAAAACCCGGGGACTGTATCGCCTGTGGAATCTGTGAAGAGTTATGCACCCAAAAACTTCCGATCATTCAGCGATTGAAGGAACTGGATCAGATCGGGATGCTGTAAAAATATAGTAAAAAAAATTTGATAAGAATAATTATTTAAAAACCTTGACAAGGCTTGGGGCCTCTGTTACTCTATGTAGTAACAATTTAAAACAACCACTCATATAAATTCGATAATATGGATCGAGAGTTTCTACCGAATGACCGTAAATCATTCGACTATGGGTGAAGTTATCTACGGGAGTAAGTGGGGTTGTACAGACCTGATGGCTGTGTGATTCTGCTGAAATATATAAAGGCGTATATAATTTCACTCTGTAACAGGAGGGAAAGGATATACGCTTTTTTATTGTCGAACAATTTTCGAATAGGATAACCAAAGGAGGCCGCTTGTTAAATGGAAGGAAAAATTATAAAAGAAGGAATTACCTTTGATGATGTGCTGTTGATTCCGAACAAATCGGAAATACTGCCGAAGGACGTGGATACCAAAACCCGTCTGACGAAAAAAATTAAATTAAACATCCCCCTGATGAGTGCGGGAATGGACACGGTTACGGAAGGGAAAATGGCGATTTCCATGGCTCGAGAGGGAGGCATCGGGATCATTCACAAAAACATGTCCATTGAAGAACAGGCCTTGGAAGTGGATAAAGTCAAACGGAGCGAACACGGGGTGATCGTGGACCCCTTTTATCTGTCCCCGGATCATATTGTGGCCGATGCACTGGAATTGATGGAGCGGTATCATATCAGCGGCGTGCCCATCACCACCGAGGGAAAACTCGTGGGAATCCTTACAAACCGGGATGTTCGATTTGAGCTGGACCCCGGCCGGAAAATTCATGAAGTGATGACCAAGGAAAATTTGGTAACCGCAAGGGAAGGGGTCACCATGAATGAAGCCCAGCAGATTCTGATGAAGCATAAAATCGAAAAGCTGCCCATTGTGGATGGGGAAAATAATTTAAAAGGACTTATTACCATAAAGGATATTGAAAAAGCCATTAAATACCCGAATTCCGCCAAGGATCAGGGAGGAAGACTATTAGCGGGAGCCGCGGTAGGCATTACGGCGGACCTGCTGGACCGGGTAGAGGCTCTGAACCGGGCGAAAGTGGACGTCATTGTGTTGGATACTGCCCACGGACACTCCATCGGAGTATTAAATGCGGTTCGAAAAATCAAAGGGGCGTTTCCTGATCTTCAAGTGATCGCAGGAAATGTGGCCACGGGAGAAGCGACAAAGGAACTGATTGAAGCCGGCGCTGACTGTGTAAAGGTTGGAATCGGTCCCGGATCGATTTGCACCACCCGAGTGGTGGCGGGAATCGGGGTACCCCAAATGACCGCAGTCTATGATTGTGCCAAGGTTGCGAAGGAATACGATATTCCCGTAATCGCCGACGGAGGGATTAAATACTCGGGAGAAATTCCAAAGGCCATTGCCGCCGGAGCCGATGTAATTATGATCGGATCTTTGTTTGCCGGCGTGGAGGAAAGTCCCGGAGAAACTGTGATCTACAAAGGCAGAAGCTTTAAAACCTACCGGGGAATGGGATCCATCTCTGCGATGAAAAAAGGCAGTAAAGACCGGTACTTCCAGGAAGAAAATAAAAAACTGGTTCCTGAAGGGGTGGAAGGAAAAGTCCCCTATAAAGGAGAACTGAAAGAAACCGTGCATCAATTGATCGGAGGCCTGCGGGCGGGAATGGGTTACTGCGGTACCCCAACCATTGCCGACCTTCAGGAAAACGGCCGGTTTATCAAGATCACCGGTGCAGGACTTCGGGAAAGTCATCCCCATGATATTATGATTACGAAGGAAGCCCCCAACTACAGTGTTGGTGAATAAATTACCTTAGGCCGAGCTCACCACTCGGCCCCCCTATTTTTTTTGACATGGAAAAATAAGCAGCGCAGATGAATATTTGCAAACCCGCAAGGGAAAAATGCACAAGAGAGAAATGTACAAGAGAAAAACCCAAGAAATAAAGAAAAGACTTAAAACGGTAGGGGAAAAAATGATACAATAAAATATAATGATTGAGGAAATAAAGAATTTATTATAGAGAGGATGAAGGTTTTGGAAAAGGAAAAAATATTAATTTTGGATTTTGGCGGTCAATACAATCAATTAATTGCAAGGCGCATACGGGAGCAAAATGTGTTTTGCGAGGTGGTGCCTTTTCATCTGTCCATCGAAGAAATTCAGGAAAAAGAGGCTACGGGCATTATTTTAACCGGGGGTCCCAGCAGTGTGTACGCCGAGGGAGCGCCGATGTGCAATCCCGCCATTTTCGAGTTGGATATTCCGATTCTCGGCATCTGTTACGGCGGGCAGTTAATGGCCCATCACTTCGGAGGAAAGGTCAGCCGGTCGGAAAAACGGGAATACGGAAAAGCGGCGCTGAAAATGAAGGCCGGCTCCCCGATCTTTAAGGGAATTCCCGAAAATGTCAACTGTTGGATGAGTCACACGGACTTTATTGAACGTGCTCCGGAGGGTTTTACGGTTACCGCCTCCACGGAAAGCTGTCCCGTTGCAGCCATGGAAGATCAGGAGAAAAAACTGTACGCCCTGCAGTTCCACCCGGAGGTGGAGCACTCGGAGATGGGAAAGGAAATGATTCGAAATTTCCTCTATGAAGTAGCCGATGCCAAGGGCACCTGGACCACGGAAAATTACATTGAGGAAGAAGTCCTTAGAATCCGAAAAAAGGCTGCGGGAAAAAAAGTGCTCTGCGCCTTATCCGGAGGAGTGGACTCCTCCGTTGCGGCGGCCCTTGTGCACCGGGCCGTGGGCGACGACTTAACCTGCGTATTCGTGGACCA
>SKRE01000041.1 GCA_007118655.1 Clostridiales bacterium
ATCCTCATACAAAATAAGACCCGTTGCAAAACCCTCTTCCACTCGCTTCCGGTGGTAATCTTTTCGATCTTCCCGGCTCAATCTATCGTACTCTGAGGAAGGCAGCTGATGATAGGTGCACCAACAACCACCCCGAACGCCTTGATGTTTTTGAAACAGATCCTCAAAGTCTTTCCAAGTATCCTTCGTCAGTGGCTTGCTGTGATACATCGAATCCCTCCTAATTTATTGGGGCAACCGCAAAGACCAACCGCTGGAACAGAGTCCCGACAGATCGTATATCTCGCATATACCCAGCATATTTCATAAGTCCTGCAAAAGTTATCTGTTGCACTTCCTACTTTCAACTATTCTAGAAAAAAGGCATAAATCCTTTATTTTTGTCCATTTTTCCGAGAAAAAAATCCCCTTACGAATCAAGGGGATTTTATGTTAATTAATAGATGCCCGGTAGATTTTTTCGATGGCCTGGCTTAGAACCACGTCGAAGGTTTTATCCGTCTGATCCACCGCCAAGTCCTGCAGCAGTGCCCGGGAGAAGCTTGCAATAACGCCGGGGTTTCTGACCAGCAGATCTGCGGCTTCATCTTGACTGTAGCCTCCGGAAAGAGCCACTACCCGCAGTACGTTGGGATGGTTCACCAATTCGCTGTAAAATCCGTCGACGCTGGGAAGAGTGAGTTTTAGCATTATCATCTGATCCTCCGCCAAGGTCTTTAGATAATTAAAAATTTGCTCCTTTAGGATTGTTTCGGATTCTTCCTTTTCCGGGCTGTTAATGTCTACTTCCGGCTCAAGGATTGGCATCAGTCCTGCATCAAGAATTTGTTTTCCAAACTCAAACTGCTGACTGACAATTTTTTCAATACCTGAGGGATTGGCTTCCTTGATGACGGAGCGCATTTTGGTTCCGTAAATGTTTCGCTTTTGAGCCCGATCCAGTATTTCATCCAGTCCCGGTATGGGTTTCATCAGTTGAACCCCTTCCGAGAGTTCCTCCATTCCTTTGTCAACCTTTAAGAAAGGAACGATTTTTTTCTTCTCCCACAGATAATCAGGAGTCCTCATACCTTCAACTTCACCGTCCATAGTCTTCTCAAATAGGATTACTCCTAAGATCTTCTCACCGGTAAAGGATGGGCTGCTCATAATCCGTGAACGCATTTCGTGTACAAGATCAAACATTTCTTCTTCATTGCTGTAGGCATCTTCCTCAATACCATACCCTGCCAGTGCTTTCGGGGTGCTTCCCCCACTTTGGTCCAGAGCGGCGATAAATCCCTTGCCACTGCGTATTCTTTCTTTTTGCTGATTTTTCACAATACCACCTCGCTTCTAAATAGTTGATTACCGTCTTTCAATCTTCAATCCTTACGATACTTTTTGCAAATCTATTCTTTTATATACCCAAGTTTATATTGAGGTAATCAAATCAAAATACCGGAAGATAGGACTGGAAGCTGGACAGCAGAAGTAGTAACAGCAAATGCCAAGATAGGGACCTTATTGATTGCAGTGTTTACCTTCCATTCACCAGTCTAGTCCAAACCGGACATGTCCCTGTGTCAGATACTTTCTGTGTATGTTTTATGTTATAGCTGTGCCCTACTGGGATATCGAAAATTTGAATCATCCAGAGTAAGGGCATAATCAAGCTCTTTTAGCATTTGGGTCTTATCCTCCGGCAGTTTACCCTCGACGTTCCAGTAATTTGAGATATGGTCGCTTAAAAGTGTGCTGTTGATCCCCTCTAGATGATGGATCAATAGTTTCGTCTCCTCTAATGCTTCATGGGGGGTGAGGAGTTGAAAGGTCTTGTTCTTGTATAGGTCATACATCGGCGTCCTCGGAAACACCATAAAAGTTCTTAGACGGATAAAATCCGGATTGCATCGATTTAGTACCTTAGCACTGTTTATGGCATGATTTCGGGACATTTTCTTTCCTCCGGCGCCGATCATAATGTACTGACTGACTTCAATATCTGCCCTCTTTAGCATTTCAGCAGCACGGATCACTTCATCAGCAGCGGCTCCTTTATTTAGAAGCTTTAATACCTGGTCATCTCCCGACTCCATTCCCGAGTGCAGTCGATTTAGTCCGGCGTCTCTAAGCTTCTTCAATTCGTTTATTGTTTTTAAAAGAATATATTTTGCCGACCCATAGATGGTAATTCGATGAACCTTGGGAAACAGAGCTCTGGTATAATCAAAAATTTCTACAAGGTCCTTCGTCTTCATTAGAATCGTATTCCCATCGGCAAAAAATACGGTTTCAACATAGTTCCCATGATACTCCCTTGCCATTTGCAGATCTTTCTTTATTTCATCCACGGAGCGGATCCTAAATTGAGTGCCCTTATACATATTGCAAAAGCTACACTTGTTATGAGGACAGCCGATGGTCGCTTGTATCACCAGGCTGTTGCCTTCACTGGGCGGTCGATATACCGTTCCTTCATAACGCATGGCGAAAAACTCCTTTCTAAAGATTGGCTGATTCCCAATAACCCTCCCCCATAATAACCGCCTCAAGGCAACATCTGACGATAAGTCCTTGAGGCGGTTTTAAAAAGGGTCATTCCACCCGAAATTGTCCCATCATACCGTGTTCTTCGTGTTCAAGCATATGGCAGTGATACATGAACAGGCCTTCCTTGTGAAAAACTACTTTGATGATAACTTCTTCCCCGTTTGCCACGAAAACAGTGTCTTTAAAACCGGCTTCTTCAGGAGGCGGGGGATTGCCATCCCGGGAAACTATCTGAAACTGTGCACCGTGTACATGGAAAGGATGTCCCGGTCTGGGCCGGCTTCCTTCCGCGGTTCGAATCACCCAGAGTTCCGTCTCTCCCTTGGGCACCACTTTATCAATTCGGTCCATGTCGAATTCCTTCCCGTTAATGGTCCCGTGCAGTCCTTCACTTTCAAGAACGAAGGTACGGGTCGTGGGATTGTCTCCCACGGGTATATCGGGAACCGTAACCAGGGTGGAGGGTATTTCCGCCGCAAAGGTTGTGTCCCCGGTTAAATAAAAGTCCAAAATGACATCCCGGCCATCCACCAGGGCCAGATAGTCATCGGTAACCTCGGATAAATCCACCAGAATTTCTGCCCGTTCTCCCGGAGTCAGAAATAGAGAATCCATTTCAACAGGGGCTTCCAAAAATCCCCCGTCGGAGGCAATAAAATAGAACTCTCTTCCGTCGCTGAAGGTCAGCTCATAATTCTCAAAGTTTGATCCGTTAAGAAGTCGAAGTCGAACCAGCTCCCGGTTAACTTCCAGGTACGGATCCACGGTACCGTTTACTAAAAGAGTATCTCCCGTTACCAATCCTATATTCGCCAAATTGTAATGAAAGCTGCCGTCTCTTCGAAAGTTTCGATCCTGTATAACTACGGGGATGTCATTTTCCCCATAGGTATTGGGAATATTCAAATCATCCGACTGTTCATCTTCAATATAGATGAGTCCCGCCATTCCTTGATAAACCTGATCCCCGGTTAAATGATGAAAATGCGGATGATACCAAATGGTGGCTGCCGGCTGATCCACCGTAAAGTTCGCCGTCCAGCTTTCCCCGGGCATAATTCCCTGATGGGGGCCGCCGTCATTGTCCCCGTCCACATCCAAACCGTGCCAGTGGGTAGTGGTGGGTGAGGTTAAGTGATTGTTGACCTGTATTTGTACTTCCTGTCCTTCTCTCACATGCAACACAGGTCCTAGGTAATCTCCGTTGTATCCTAAAGTGTCTGTGACCACTCCGGGGAAAAATTCCATTTCCCCGTACTGAACATCCAGTTCGAAAAAAGCCTTCTCAGGATCCGGATCGCTGTCTTCCAGCACGGCTGGAAAAGCTAAGGGATTTCCCCGATCCTCTTCCGATGATGCACCTTCAAACCGTGGCGGCACAACGGCCCCATACACTTCCAGAAGCAACATTCCTATCAATAACAGGGTACTGACCGTGTACACGACTGTATAAACAGGAATTGAACTTTTTTTCTTTGCCATATCATTTCCCTCCTGTAAATTTCCACTCTTATCCTAATTATTCTATATTATACCCTCAGTGTACAGGAAAAAAACTACGAATTTATCTCTCTTTTTCGACCGCACTTTTTTTCCAAAGACTATCAGCCTTATTATAAAACACAATAAAAAGACGGCAGGTTATCCTTCATTCAGGATTGAACCTAACCGCCGGCAATATAACCATCTTATCCCTTTTATGATGCTTTAATAATTGAAGCTTCTTTTTCAAATCATGATTCTTTATCAATATCCAACAGATCCTTTGCAAGATCTTTTTTAGCGTCGATGTTTGATTGTCTGCTAATCATAATTCTTTGGGCCTGGGGGGAGCCCGCACCGTGCATGGATTCCGTGCGGTAGCCTATTGCTGCGGTACCCAGAGTCATGTTTTCGATTAACCGGTTCACCTTCCAGCGATCTTCCGTGGATCCCCTGGCTCCTTTATAATATTTTTTCACATAGTGACCGATCTCCGAACTGTTGAGGTCCTGCTCCGAGGGCATGGTTACAAAGTTCCCCCCGGCCAAATCCTCTGCCAGTCTTGCAATTTCATAGGGCATTCTTGTGACATTTTGTTTGCATACATTTGCCAAAAGCATATCGATTTGATAATTTCCGGCTTTGGTGGGCCCTCCCTGGGATGAACAGGCAATTCCGCAGGAATACAGGGTCTCATTTAAATGGACCATTTCAATAATCTTATCCTTTACATGGGATGCCTTTTCCGCGCCATTATAGTCTGCAATCAGAGCGGTTGCTCCGATGAGCACGTCCCCGACCCCGACTTTGCATCCGCCATAGCTTTGTCGGTGATATCCGGAAAATCGCTCAACCAACATCCCGGAATGATCAAATTCTTTGCACATGAAAATTCTCTTGTTGGGAACAAACACATCATCAAAAATCACTAATGCTTCGTGACCTCCGTATTTAAAATTTCCCCGGTCCATCACGCCCTCTTCCAGCTTCCTGGTATCACAGGATTGACGCCCGTAAATGATTTTAATACCGGGACTGTCGGTAGGCACTGCAAAGGACACCGCATAATCTCTGTCCTCTTCCTTCATGGCCATCGTCGGCATTACAAGCACTTCATGGGAATTTACAATTCCTGTTTGATGGGCTTTCGCCCCTCGTACAACAATTCCATCATCCCTGGTTTCAATAATACGCAAAAACACATCCGGATCTTCCTGCTGAGAGGGAGCACATCCCCGGTCCCCTTTCGGGTCGGTCATTGCTCCGTCTACGGTTAAGTCTTCTTCCTGCACGTATTTTAAGAATTCGACAAACCGTTTATGATAATTGGTACCATGAATCTGATCGGTTTCATAAGTCGTTGAATACACTGCATTAAAGGCATCCATTCCCACACATCGCTGAAAACATGCGCCGGTTTTTTGGCCGAGCAGTCGCAGCATTTTCACCTTTTGGATCAATTCCTCCGTGCTTTGGTGAAGATGGGTAAAACGATTAATGGTCTTTCCCGTTAAACTTGATTCTACGGTCATTAATGCTCTGTACTCCGGACTCTGGGCCAGCTCATAGGTTTTCATAACCGAGTTCAGTGACGGTCGAATGATCGGATGTTCCACCGGGGACTTGACCCGTTCTCCGAATAGATATACCTCCAGATCCAGTTCTTTTAAACTCTGTTCGTATTGCTCCGGTGTTTTCAACGGCACAATATCCCTCCTTTGATATTATTCTACCTATTAGTATTCTACAGAAGAGCAGGTAAATCCTTTGTTTTTAAGAAAAAACCCCCTTCTGAATTAAGAGGATTCTGATATTATTTGATGGATGCCTGATGAAGACTCCCGCACCTAATTTCTATGAAATTTGATGTGGGGGTTGACCGGATATAATATTTGCATTAAACGGGGGACCGGTTTAATCAGCAATTGTCTTTCAGTTAATACTTTCCTTTGAGATTTCAGGCTGTTTTCCCACATCCACCCACCCTTCAAAGGCAGTATGGGCTTCCAGCTCCTTTACCGATAGCTTCACCAAGCTGTTTTTACTGCCGGCGGCGGGATAAACCACATCATTTTGTTTCAAAGAAACATCCAGAAATACTTTCACCCCGGACTTTAGAACAAATGGACAAACCCCTCCCACGTCATGGCCGATCCGTTCTTTTACCAACTTTCCAGGGATCATTTTCGGCCGGGTGCCGAAGCGGCTTTTGAATTTTTTATTATCCATTTTTACATTCCCAGCAGCGACAACCAGCACCGGAGATTTGTTTACAGTAAAGGACAGGGTTTTTGCAATCTGCCCGGCTTCGCATCCCAGGGCCTTAGCTGCCATCTCCACCGTTGCACTGGAAGTATTTAAAACCTTTATCCGATCTTCCAAGCCTTTATCAACAAAGTATTTTTTTACATTTTCAAAAGACATTGCATTTCCTCCTAAGTGTTTATGCCGTTGGCCGTAACTAAAGTGAAGCTGCTTTTTTTCAGGTATTCCTCTTTTTTAGTGACTCTTTCTTCCGTTTTCCGAATATGTTGAGTCATGCTGCAATTCCCCGGGAACTAAAAGAATGTTCTCTCCGTCTAACTGTTAAACTGAATCGGAGGTTGTTAAAATGAAAAAAACTCTTTTGGCTTTATTATTATTTACCTTTTTATCCCCAATTCTCATAGGATGCCGATCGAATTCCGATACTTCTTTGGAATATCAGGGAATATCCATGGTGGAAATTTCACAATCTGCCGGTTTCAACAGCGTTAACCCGGATTTTTTTGAAGTTAATCAGGATGAAGAAACCCTTTTGATATTCGCTGATCTGCTGAAGCAGGCTTCTCGACAACAGGGAATTGTGGATATGATTGAACCCGAGTATGATTTGAATATTCATTTTAACAACGGAAACATCCAAGGGTTTCATCTTTGGGTAGGAGATTCGGGAGAAATCAGCAGTTTGATGAAAGTCGATGATACCCATACCGTATACACCCTTTCAGCAAAAATCACTGAAAAGCTTATTGATTTACTCCAATAATCCTGTAAACATTTTTACTGCGGTCTCTATAATGTCATCCGGAAAATCGTATCCCTCGGTGTGAATTTCCGGATGACCCTCACCGTTGCCTATAAAAAAAAGGGCTCCTTGGGTTTTCTCCAAGTAGTATCCGAAGTCCTCGGAACCTCGCATACCTTCCTCCAGTTCAATTAAGGGTACACCGATTTGTTTGGCAACGCGTCTTACGTTATCTACGCTTTTTTTATCATTGGAAGTAACTGGGAATCGATCTTCATAGGAAATTTTCATATCCAATCCGTCGGCTGCCCCTTCCTTGCTTGCCAACTTTTCCACGTTTTTTAATAATCCTTCCAGTTCCGCCTCTATTTCTCCCCTTAAGGTAATTAGCAGTTTCCCTTCCGATGCGGCGATTCCAAATGCCCCTTCCCCGACGTCTACACCCACCACGGTACTGAGGAGAAGACCTTGACTGCCGGCTTCCTTTGTCGCCTTCTCCAGTCCCGTAATCACTCTTGCTATGGCGTAGGCCGGATTTTTCCCGAATTCCGGCTGACTGGCATGGGTGGGAGACCCTTTCATTTCAATTACCATTCCCACGGATCCGAAGTTGGAAGTTCCGTCAATTACTTGAACAGCATGCCTTGGGGCGCCGCTTCTGTTATGAAAGGCATAAATTTCATCGATTTTCTCTTCATCGATAATTTCTCTACACTCCACCGCCCCCTTGGCGATTTCCTCGGCATGTTGGAATAGAAAAAAAACATTTTGATCCACGCCCTGCTGATCCACCTCCATGGCCAAGCCCGCCAATGCTGCAGAATGTCCATCGTGCCCGCATTTATGAGCCACTCCGGGATTTTTTGATCCGTAAGGAAGCACAATTCCCTCCTCCACTTTAATCGCATCGAAGTCCGCACGAAAGGCAATGTTTTTAACGCCTTTCCCTTTTCGATACACCGCATAAAACCAGCGTCCCCGATCCCGGACCTCCAGATTTGTATGCTTTTTTAAAAACTCCATCAAAGTTTTCTTTGTCCTTTTTTCCTCCATGGACAACTCCGGATGCTGATGCAGCAGGTGACGTAATTCGATGGCCTTTTGCAGATTTATCTTATTCATGGCTCAAAACTCCTTTTTTATTAGTTTTAATCCGCCTTGGGTTTTGAAATTTTCTTTAATATACCCTTCCAGCTTTTGAGGTGTTTTGGAAATCTCCATGTTTTCCAAGTTAACCAAAAGATCTGCTTCCCAAATAATTTGAAAATCCAATCCATCAATTTTTGATTTCGTATGATGATTACCGACGATATAGCAGACCCGGTCGGTTTTATCAGAATCATAGCCTAGTTTCTCTAATATACTTCTCGCTATAACACCACCCTCTTGTTCCTGAAAAGTACTCTTTGAGGAACCGTACTTTTCCAGCGCCCTAGGGATACCGATATCGTGCAGTATTGCGGCAATTGCGATTAATTCTTGATCTTGATCGGATAGATTCTCCTCCGCCATAATTACTTCAGCATTATTCAATACCCTTAATGTGTGTTCAATGCCTTGAGGTCGATCCTTGTATACCTGCTTCATTTCTACAATCACTTTTTGTTTATCCATTCCATACCCTCCAATCAAGTTCAGTGATGTTTATCTTTTGAGTACGTCTATATTATATTAATTCTTCATCAGATGCTCTAAGTCCTTTTATTTTATCAAATATATTCAGCTATTTACTTAGTTGATATTCTTTTTTTTCGAATGACTCATAATGCTTACCCACGGACTCCGTCCAAAGACCGATTATAAAACACCCTCTAGGATGACTTAAAAGAAGTCCTTAGACGGTTATTTCACTTTAGCATCCATACTATAATATAGACAAGATCAAAGGCTACATAAAATATAAAAAAAGGAGCGATTACAT